>JAUIJO010000106.1 GCA_030431185.1 Gammaproteobacteria bacterium
CTCGGCGGCCGCCGACCTCAACCTCAACACCTCGCCGCCGGCGGTGATCCTGATGGCGGGCCTGCAGGGCGCGGGCAAGACCACCACGGTCGGCAAGCTCGCCAAGCACCTCAAGGAACGTCGCAAAAAGAAGGTCATGGTGGTCTCGGCCGACGTCTATCGCCCGGCGGCGATCGAACAGTTGAAGACGCTCGCCGAACAGGTCGGCGTGCAGTTCTTCCCCTCCAGCGCCGACCAGTCGCCCGAAGCGATCGTCCGCGCGGCGATCGACGACGCGAGGAAGTCCTACGTCGACGTCCTCCTGGTCGACACCGCCGGCCGCACCAGCATCGACGACGCGATGATGGCCGAGATCAAGGCCCTGCACGCGGCGGTCGATCCGGTCGAGACCCTGTTCGTCGTCGACGCGATGACCGGCCAGGACGCCGCGGTCACGGCCAAGCACTTCAGCGAGGCGCTGCCGCTGACCGGCGTGGTGCTCACCAAGACCGACGGCGACGCGCGTGGCGGCGCCGCGCTGAGCGTGCGCTACATCACCGGTCGCCCGATCAAGTTCATCGGCGTCGGCGAGAAGCCCGATGGCCTGGACGTGTTCCACCCCGACCGCATCGCCAGCCGCATCCTCGACATGGGCGACGTGCTGTCGCTGGTCGAGCAGGTCGAGCAGCAGGTCGACCAGGACAAGGCGAAGAAGCTCGCCGAGAAGGTCGCCAAGGGCAAGAAGTTCGACCTCAACGACATGCGCGACCAGCTCGAGCAGATGCAGAACATGGGCGGCCTGTCCGGACTGATGGACAAGCTGCCCGGCGTGGGCCAGATCCCCGACCACGTCAAGAGCCAGGTGACCGGCAGGGAAGTGCCGCGCATGGTCGCCATCATCGGCTCGATGACGCTGAAGGAACGTCGCAACCCGGCGCTCCTCAACGGCTCGCGCCGCAAGCGCATCGCCGCCGGTTCCGGCGTGACCCCCGCGGACGTCAACAAGCTGATGAAGCAGTACCAGCAGATGGAGAAGATGATGGGCAAGCTGGGCCGCGGCGGCATGAAGGGCATGATGCGCGGCATGAAGGGCATGATGGGCGGCCGCGGCGGCATGCCGTTCCGCTGAGTCCCGCCGCCCGCCGCATCCCCCGCGCCGCGGGCGCTGCCCATGGGGCCGCCTGCAACCATGGCCTGTCGCGCCGCCCGCCTGCGTTCTAAAGGTCAGCACATCGCGCCTGAGGGGAGCGCTATTGGCCGCAGTACCACAATCGCCGGGCGCCCATGACGGCAACTACTTCCTGTCCCTGGATGGATTGAGGGGCTTCGCGTTCCTGGGGATCATCGCGGCGCATGTGTTCGAGCTCTGGGATGGCGTCGACATACCCTGGCAGCTGAAGGTCCCCAATCTCCTCGTGCGGCTGGCCTGGGCCGGCATCGACGGCTTCTTCGTGCTGTCGGGCTTCCTGATCACCGGCATCCTGCTCCGTGCCCGCGCGAAGCCGCATGCGCTGAAAGTGTTTTATTTCAGGCGGACGCTGCGCATTTTCCCACCCTATTACGTGCTGTTGGCGGTGCTGTTCACCTGGCTCGCCTGGCAGGCGGGCGACTGGCGCCAGGCGTTCGAGCCGGCGCGGCTGTCGTACTGGGTGTACATGCACAACTTCTTCATCGGCTCGCAGGGGTGGGACAGCTTCCGCTCCCTGTCCCACCTGTGGTCGCTGGCGGTCGAGGAGCAGTTCTATCTCCTGTGGCCCTTCCTGGTGTTGATGCTGCCCAATGGCCGCCTGCGCTGGGTGCTGGTGGGCTTCCTGCTGTTCGCCCCCTTGTTGCGATTGGCGATGGTCCTGCAGGACAGTTCCTACGTGCCGATCTACGTGCTGCTCTTCACCCGCCTGGACGCCCTGGCGGGCGGGGCACTGATGGCCATGACGGCGACCACCCCCGGGGGGCGGGCGGCACTGGGGCGCTGGGCCCCGGCGATGATCGGCGTGGCGCTGGTGGCGATCTCGGTGATGTTCCTGATGCGCGACGGCTATTTCCTCAATGATCCGGTCGTGCAGGTCCTGGGCTACAGCGTGAACATCCTGGGCTGGGTGGGCATGTTGTCCTTCCTCGCGTTCACGCCCAGGACCCATGGTGCCCGCGAGTTCTTCGCGTGGTCGCCGTTCCGCTGGCTGGGCAACCGCAGCTATGGCGGATACCTCTATCACTGGCCGATCGCGATCCTCGTCCACCAATGGTTGCTGCCCCTGGGCTTGTCGCCCCTCTGGAGCATCGTGGACACCATGCTCGTCACCACGGCCCTCACCCTGCTGGCGGCCGAACTGAGCTGGCGGGTGATCGAGCGTCCCTGCCTGTCGCTGCGCCACCTCTACCAGCCGGGCCAGGCGCCCGCGCCGCTGCCGCAGTCCGTGGCCAAGTAGCGCGACATCGGGAGCATCCGATGGACGGTGGCCCCGAATCTATTGCATCGCCCCCGGGGCTCGCCTACATTCCGTGATGTTGCGCACGCTTCGGCGCAACGCCCTCCGCGCGCCTGGCATGGCGGAACCGCGGCGCGGCGAAATTGCAGGGGGAGAAGCGGAATCACCATGTTTCCACATGCCGCCGGCCATTGAAGGCTGGTGGGTGATCCGTTCGCATCACGAGGGGAAATCCGATGCCTTCCTACACCAGACTGGGCGTTGTCCTGGGCACGGCGATGCTTGTCGCCATGGCCGGCGCGACCGTACCGGGCGTCTCGGCCCAGGCCAGCGGCAAGTCGCCCGCGGCCGTGGAGCCCGACGCCAGCCCGCGCCACATCTACATCGTGGGTTATGTCGAGCCCGCACTCGCCAATTACGACGGCGATCGTGCCGGCATCCCCAAGCCGCGCCGCAAGGGCGGGACCGGTGGGCGCATCGATGCCAGGAGCACCGAGGCGCGCGCCTACGTGGCCGAGCTGGCGCGCCAGCAGGGCGTGCATGAAGCGCGGGCAGGCCGCATGCTGGGTCGCCAGCTGCATGTCCGCAAGCGCATGCAGCACGCGCTCAATGGCGTCGTCACCGACCTGACCGCGAACGAAGCAGCCCGCCTGGCGAACATGGCCGAGGTCGCATTCGTCGAACCCTATCGCGAGTATGAGCTCGACACCGATGCCGGTCCGCAGCGCATCGGTGCCGATACCGTATGGGCCAGCGGCAGCGGACTCCCGCCCGGGCAGACCCTGCCCGGCACGCCCAACCTCCCCGGCGCGAAGGGCGAGGGCATCGTCTTCGGCATCGTCGACTCGGGCATCAACTTCGGCAGCCCGTCCTTCAGCGGCGTCGCCAGCGATGGCTACCACCACGTCAATCCGCTTGGCGCCGGCAACTACCTGGGCACCTGTGCCCCGGGTGGCGTCGACGAAGGGCGTTGCAACGACAAGCTCATCGGCGGCTACGACTTCGTGTGCGAGGCACCGGGCAATCGTTGCGGCGTGGCGGACATTCGCGAGGAGCCCGGTTTCGGCGACACCAACGGGCATGGCTCGCACACCGCATCGACCGCGGCGGGCAATCCGCGCACGGTGAGCTTCCGCGGTGCGCAGGTCGCCATTTCCGGCGTGGCACCGCGCGGCAACATCATCGCCTATGACGTGTGCTACACGCGCATCAGCGACGGCAACGGGCTGTGCCCGAACGTCTCCTCCGCGGCCGCGATCGACCAGGCGGTGGCCGATGGCGTGGATGTCATCAACTTCTCCATCGGCGGCGGTGCGGCTCCCTGGAGCGAAGCGGTGTCCCAGGCCTTCCTGGGCGCGTCCGACGCGGGCGTGTTCGTCGCCGCCTCGGCGGGCAATTCCGGCCCCGCCGCCGGTACGCTCGGCCACCACGAACCCTGGGTGACGACCGTGGCCGCGGCGACCCATGGCCGCCAGGGCTTCGAGTTCATCCTCGACCTCACCGGCCCCGGCGCGCCGCCGGCCAGCGTGCAGGGCGTGGTGCTGACGCCGGGCATCAACGGCGTGGCGCATGAGTCGGCGATCCCCGGCTCGACCCCGTTCGTGGTCGCCCCCGATTTCGACAGCGGCACCGACGGCTGTTCGGCCTACTCGCCGGGCATCTTCCAGGGGGCGGTGGCATTCGTCCGGCGCGGCGGATGCTCGTTCAGCATCAAGACCAACAATGCCTCGGCGGCGGGGGCGATCGCGGTGGTGATCGCCAACAATGCCGCCGGTGCACTGAGTCCTTCGGTGCCCGGCACGACGGTGCCCGCGTTCGCCATCACGCAATCGGACGGCAACGCCGTGCGCGACTTCGCCAGCGGCGTGTCCGCCACGGCCAGCATCGGCTATCCGGCGCAGGTCATCGCCAACAAGCCCGACGTGCTGGGGAGCTTCAGTTCGCGGGGGCCGGCCAACTACGAGCTGGTGAAGCCGGACGTGACCGCGCCCGGCGTGGCCGTGCTGGCCGCCGATGCCGGCACCACCATCGAGGGCTTCGAGGATCTGGTCGGTCTCAAGAACGGCACCTCGATGGCGTCGCCGCACGTGGCCGGCGCCGCAGGCCTGCTCAAGCAGTTGAACCCGGGCTGGACCCCCGCGCAGATCAAGTCGGCGTTGATGATGACCGCCGACCAGGAGGTCTACATCGAGGACGGCGAGACCCGGGCGGATGCGTTCGCGATGGGTGCCGGCCGCGTGCAGGTCCGCGATGCATCGCGCACCGGCCTGGTCATGGACGAGACCACGGCCAACTACCTGGCGGCCAACCCCGTCGAAGGCGGCGACGTCAGCACGCTGAACCTGCCGAGCATGAACGAGCAGGCCTGCGTGGGCGTGTGCACGTTCACCCGTACCCTGCGCAGCGTCCGCAAGCCGAACGTGCTGTGGCGGGCCCGGCTGGAAGGCGTCAAGGGCATCGTGTGGCCCGCGCTGTTCCAGGTGAAGGGCGGCAAGGAGGTCAAGCTGACCGTGATCGTGGATGCCCGGAACCTGCCGGCGGATGCCAGCTGGAACTTCGGTCGCGTGGTCCTCGAGCCGATCAGCCATTCGCCGCACGTGGCCGACCTGCACCTGCCGGTCGCCGTGTCGGTGCCCGCGCCGAAGATCGCGACCGCACCCGAGGACGGCGCGGAGATCAGCCTGAAGTCCGGACGGCGGGGTTGGGTCCAGGCCCGCATCGGCAATGAGGGCGGCGGGTGGCTGGAGTGGAGCCACCAGTCCACCGGTGCCGTGAGCGACGTCGTCCATGCGGCCGGCAGCGAGGGCGTCACCACCGGCACGGTCAGTGGCTACTATCCGAGTTTCGCGACGGGCATCTACACGGCGGACGATTTCGTCCTGGGCGAGTCGGGCACGATCGACTTCCTCGCGGCGCGTGGTTTCGTCGTGGGGGGCGCGGACCTGCTCAGCACCGCGACCAGCATCACCTGGTCGATCTATGCCGATGCGGGTGGACAGCCCGCGGGGTATCCGCGGCTGGCGCCCGAAACGGCGCTGTGGACCTATACCTCGGCGCCCAACGGCCCGGGAATCGGCCTGAGCGATGGTTGGCTCCAGTTCGATCCCACCCTGGCCGGCCAGCAGGTGAACCTGCCCGCCGGGACGTACTGGCTGCATGTCCACACCGAGATCCCCTACACGAGCCGCTGGGCCTGGTACCAGTCGCTGCAGGGGGTCGGGAGCCAGGCCCAGGTCGTGGTCTCCCCGGAGGCCGGCGGCGTCTGGGGTGCGACATCGGACGTCAATCCGGGCATGGCCTTCCAGGTGAATGCGCAGTACCAGTGCGGCGCGTCGTGGCTGGGATCGGTGCTGCCCTCGAGTGGCAGGATCTACGGCGGACTGGAACGCCCGGTCGTCCTGAGCGTCAACGCAGCGGGTCTCTCGCCGGGCGAATACACGGCGCGGGCCTGCTTCGCCAGCAACGACCCCAGCCTGCCGGTCGCCAGCCTGCCGGTGAAGCTGACGGTCAAGCCATAGGCATCGCCCCGTTCCCGGCAACGAATGCCGGGGACGCGGTCGTGGACGCCGGGTCCCGCGCGGGGCCCGGCGTTTTTCCATGGCAGGTTTCCCGAGGCCCCGGGGGGAGGGGCGGCCGTTCAGGTCGCGCGCCGCCCGGTGCTTCCATTGCCCCGCGAGCTGGGCTAGAATTTCCGGCTTACCTCGCCGTCCTGGCGACTGGGCAACACAGGAAACCGAAAAAGATGGTCAAGATCCGCCTGACCCGTGGTGGCGCCAAGAAGCGTCCCTTCTACCACATCATCGTCACCGACAGCCGCAACCCGCGCGACGGCCGCAACATCGAGCGCCTGGGTTACTACAACCCCGTGGCCACCGGTGGCGAGAAGCGCATCGAGCTGAACACCGAGCGCGTCAAGCACTGGGTCGGCACGGGTGCGCAGCTGACCGACAAGGTCGCCACCCTGTACAAGGAAGCGCTGAAGGGCGCCGACGCACCGGCTGCCGAAGCCTGAGTGCCCGGCTGCGTCGACGCGCGGCCGCATGTCCATGAATACGCCAGGGCGCCGCATCCTGCTGGGCAGGGTGCTTGGCGCCTTTGGCTTGCGTGGTGAACTCAAGTTCGAGTCCTGGACCGAGCCACGCGAGGCCCTGTTCCGCTACCAGCCCTGGACCCTGCGGGATGCCCAGGGCAACGAGCGCCAGCTGAGCGGTGCCCGCGGCAAGTCCAGCGGCAAGTACCTCGTGGGCCACTTGCCCGACGTCACCGACCGCGACGCCGCCGAAGCGGCGCGCGGTACCGAAATCTACGTCCCGCGCGATGCGCTGCCCCCGCCCCGGCCCGGCGAGTACTACTGGGCCGATCTCGAGGGCCTGCGCGTGGTCAATGCCGAGGGCGTCGACCTTGGCACGGTCTCGCATCTCTTCTCGACCGGTGCCAACGACGTGCTGGTGGCGCGCGACGACGAGCGCGAGCGCATGATTCCCTTCGTCCAGCCGCAATACGTCACTGGTGTGGATTTCGAGGCCGGCATCGTCAGAGTCGACTGGGACGTGGACTTCTGAAGCCGTCGGCGGGGGCATCGAGCCTCCGTCCTGGAAGTCCGCGACGGGCCGGCGCCGCGCCGCGCGCGCCGACGCGATAGAGTCGACTCCCGTTTTCCCGCTCCCCATTTCCCACTCCCTCCCAGACCATGCGCATCGACGTCGTCAGCCTGTTCCCGGATTTCATCGCCCAGTGCGCCGCGTTCGGCGTGGTCGGGCGTGCCGGTGAGCGCGGGCTGCTGTCCTTGCATGGATGGAATCCGCGCGACCACGCCGAAGGCAACTATCGACGCGTCGACGACCGTCCCTTCGGGGGCGGTCCGGGCATGGTGATGCTGATCGATCCGCTGCGGGCCTGCCTGCGTGCGGTGCGCGAGGCCGACCCGGCCCCCGCCCGGGTGGTCTACATGAGCCCGCAGGGTCGACCGCTGGACCAGGCCAAGGTGCGCGAACTGGCTGCCTGCGAACGGCTGGTGCTGCTGTGCGGGCGTTACGAGGGCGTCGACGAGCGCCTGCTGCAGGCCGAGGTGGACGAAGAGCTGTCCATCGGCGACTACGTCCTGTCCGGGGGCGAGCTGGCCGCGGCGGTGGTCGTCGATGCGGTCGCGCGCCTGCAGGACGGCGCCCTCAATGACGCCGAATCCGCGGTGCAGGACAGTTTCGAGGACGGCCTGCTCGATTGCCCCCATTACACGCGACCGGTCGACCATGAGCTTGGCCCGGTGCCGGAAGTGCTGATGTCGGGCAACCATGCCCGGATCGCCCGCTGGCGTCGCATGCAGTCGCTGGGCAGGACCTGGCTGCGCCGTCCCGACCTGATCGACGAGGCCACGCTGCCCGCCGCCGACCGGGCCCTGCTGGAGGAATGGAAGGCCAGTCCCGAGGGCGTCCAGGCGCTGCCGGACGGCCGTGCCGGCGAGCCGCCTGAACAGGCCGGGTAGGGCGTCCGGCCCCCAGTAGCGCCCGCGCCGGGAAATCCGTTACAATTAGCGGCTTACGTTCCAACCAGCCAGACGCGGGTCCACGTGCACTCGCGCTACAACGACTCCAACAGGCCAGAACAATGACCCAGCCCTCCCTCAATACGCTTCTGCAGAACTTCGAAGCCGAGCAGGAACAGCGCGAGCTGCCCGAATTCGGCCCCGGCGACACCGTGGTCGTCAACGTCAAGGTCAAGGAGGGCAACCGCGAGCGCCTCCAGGCCTATGAAGGCGTCGTGATCGCGCGCAAGAGCGCCGGCCTGAATTCCTCCTTCACCGTGCGCAAGATCTCGCATGGCTTCGGTGTGGAGCGCGTGTTCCAGAACCACAGCGCGATCATCGATTCGGTCAGCGTGAAGCGCCGCGGCAAGGTCCGCGCCGGCAAGCTGTACTACCTGCGTGGCCTGGAAGGCAAGAAGGCGCGCATCAAGGAAGACCTGGCGGCTTACGCGAAGGCCAAGGCCAAGTAAGACCCACCCGCCCGGGTTTCCGCAGCGGCCGCCCCATGGGCGGCCGTTTGCGTTCTGGCGCCGCCTCGCCGATCCGGGTTCGCTAGACTCACGTCCATGGCGCACACCCCACCCCCCGGCGACGGCATGCCCGGCGAGACCGCGACGATGCGGCTCGACCTGTGGTTGTGGGCCGCCCGCTTCTTCAAGACCCGCGGGCTGGCGCGCCAAGCGATCGAGAACGGCAAGGTCGAGGTCGGCGGGCAGCGGCCCAAGCCTTCGCGTTCGGTACGCGTGGGCGATGCCCTGCGCGTCGCCCGCGGCGAGGAGTTGTTCGAGGTGCGGGTCCTGGGCCTGAGCGACACGCGCGGGCCGGCCACGGTCGCGCGCACCCTGTACGAGGAGAGCGAGGCCTCGCGTGCGGCGCGCGAACAGGCACGTGCCTTGCGCGCGGCCGCCCACGCCGGCTACCGGGCGCCGGAGGGCAAGCCCGACAAGCGGGCGCGGCGCCTGATCCGCGCGCTGGGCGACATCGACGCGACCTGATCCGGGGAGTGCGCGTGGCCCTGGACGCGCGCTCAGGGATCCGGCGACCGGAAGATCGGCAGCTCGGTGTTGCGGCGGAACTCGAAGATCAGCTGGGTCTGGATGTGCGCCACTTCCTCACGCTCGGTGAAAGCGGTCAGGGCGAGTTCGCGGAGGTGGTCGCTGTCGCGTACGCCGACATGGACGAGGAAGTCGTCCGCGCCGGCCAGGTGGTAGAAAGCGAGCACTTCCTGCAGGCCCTGCAGGTGGCGGTGGAAGCTGTCGACCATCGCACGCGAGTGGCGGGCGAGCCGGACCACGACCATGGCCTGCAGCCCGATGCCGATCGCGCCGGGGTTGATCTCTGCGTGGTAGCCCTGGATCGTCCGCGACTCGTGCATGCGGCGGATGCGCTCCAGCGCCGTCGAGGGCGCGATCCCGACTTTCTCGGCCAGGGTCTTGTTGGGCAGCCGCGCATTCTTCCGCAGGAGGCGGAGCAGGGCGAAGTCGGTTCGGTCGAGTCGGAACATTCCGGGGCCTTGGCGAATATCGTTCGGTTCTCATGTTAGCAGCCGCAGGATCTTCTAGCATCAGGGGGATATCCGAGCAATGGTGCCGCCATGACCCGATTTTCGACCCGTGCCGTGCACGCCGGCCGCCACGAGTTCCGCGAGCTGGGCGTGCACGCGCCACCGATCGACCTGTCCACGACGTACCCGGTGACCGACCTGGAGGCGGGCACCGCCAGCTTCGACGCCCTCGTCGGGGGCCAGGCCCGCGCGGACAATCCGATCTATGCGCGCCTGCACAACCCGACCGTGGCCCGCGTCGAGGACGCCTTGGCCGCACTGGAGGGCACCGGCGCCTGCGTCGCCTTCGGCTCGGGCATGGCCGCGCTGACCGCCGTGCTGATGGCCCGTCGCGCCCACGGCGCCCACGTGCTGGTCGTGCGTCCGCTCTACGGCACCTCCGACCACCTGCTGGCCAGCGGCCTGTGCGGCATCGAGGCCGAGTTCGTCGAAGCCGGCGAGATCGCCTCGCGTCGACGCGCCGACACCGCGCTGGTGATCATCGAAACGCCCGCCAACCCGACCCTGGACCTGGTCGACATCCGCGCGGTCGTGGCCGCCGCCGGCGACGTGCCGGTGCTGGTCGACTCGACCTTCGCCACGCCGGTGCTGCAGAACCCGGCCGCGCTGGGCGCACGCTACGTGCTGCACAGCGCGACCAAGTTCCTCGGCGGGCATGGCGATGTGATCGCCGGCGTGGTGTGCTGCGCCGACGAGGACGCCCGACCCCTGCGCACGGTACGGGCAGCGACCGGCGGCCTGTTGCATCCGCTGGCGGCCTACC
>JAUIJO010000107.1 GCA_030431185.1 Gammaproteobacteria bacterium
CTTCTTGGGCAGCGGGCAAAACGCACCGCCGGAACCGTGGAATTATCGTCTGCGGCCGCGGGCGGGTCAACGCGGGCTGAACGAAGCCGGCCGGATGCCACCGCCCGGCACCGCCCCGGGGCGCCGCGCCGGGGCAACGCGGCGCGGTCGTGCGATGCTATGCCCATGGCCAATCCCCTTGCCCGCGCCCAGTACCTGCTGGCGGCGCACACGCCCGCCCAGCTTCCGCCCGACGGCGGCTTCGAAGTCGCGTTCGCCGGCCGCTCCAACGCCGGCAAGTCGACCGCGCTCAACGCGCTGTGCCAGCAGAATGCGCTGGCGCGGGTGTCCAAGACCCCCGGGCGCACCCAGCAGCTGGTCTTCTTCGACATCCCGCCGACCACCGACCGCTATCTCGTCGACCTGCCCGGTTACGGGTACGCCAAGGTCCCCAAGGACCTGCAGGCGCACTGGCAGGCCTTCCTGGAACGGTATTTCCAGAACCGCAACGCGCTCAAGGGCCTGGTCGTGGTGATGGACATCCGGCACCCGCTGAAGGAGTACGACCGGCAGATGCTCGGCTACGCGGTCAATCGTGGCCTGCCCGCGCACGCGCTGCTGACCAAGGCCGACAAGCTCGGTCGCGGCCAGCAGGGCAATGCCTTGCAGGCGGTCCGCAAGGAACTCAAGGCCGCCTTCGGCGACATCGTCAGCGTGCAGACCTTCTCGGGTGCCGCCAAGCTGGGCGTCGACGAGGCCCGAGAGGTCGTCGGGCGCTGGCTGGAGTTCTGAACGCGGGTCCCTACAGGGGTCGCAGGTACACCTGGAACGCGAGGTCGCGCACGCCGCCGCCGTCGAACAGTTCGATCCAGTCGGGCCCGTTGCCGTCGGCGATGAACCAGCCCTTGCCGCCGGCGTGGGTGCTGCCATTGGGACCTGCGTAGAGGCCGCAGTCGCCGGGTTTGGCGGTGAGGGTGAAGGCGTACTGGCCCGGTGCCAGCGCGGCGGGGGCCTCGAACTCCACCAGGCGCATCCCGACCGCCGGGGTCGGCAGCGAAGTGAAGACGTAACCGGGCACCTTCTGGTATGCCAGCACGCTGCCGTTGGGGGCGCCTGCCGTCGTCTTCTCGATGGTCACGTGCACGGTCGCCTTGGGCTGGCAGCTCATCGGCACCATCAGGTGGCTCAACCGTCCCTTGCGATGCAGCGTGAACGACTGGGCCAGGCGCTGCGACACCGAGCCGCCCAGCGCGAAGGTCGACGCGGTGTCGATACTGACCTGCTCGGCGTCCAGCTCCGGCGGTGGGGGCGCGGCCAGGGCGGGCGCGGCGGCCAGCAGCAGGCCCAGGGCCGGTGCGAGGCGGGTGGGGTGGTCGGGCGACATGGGAATCCTCCGTGAGATGGTGCCCCCTGCCTCATGGACTACGGATTGCGCGCCCGAAAGCTGCCAGTGCCCCGACTACCCGCACGGATGCCGCCCCAGTGTTCCGCTGGTGGCGTTGTCCGGCCGGCCCGCGCGGCTACACTGCCCGGACCTGCCGGGCGACGCCGCGGCGGTCCTTCATCAGCCGCGAGGTAGGCGTGTCAGGTCCCAGCAGTGCCAAGGATGTCGAAATCAGCAGCCGTACCGACCTGCTGGAGTTCCTGACCACGGGCGTGCGCCCGGAGGCGGACTGGAAGATCGGTACCGAACACGAGAAGTTCGGCTTCCGCACCGACGACCTGCGCCCGCCCGCGTTCGACGGCGAGCGCGGCATCGAGGCCCTGCTGAAGGGGCTGGTGCCGTTCGGCTGGGAACCGGTCAGCGAGAACGGCCGGGTGATCGCCTTGTCGCGCGATGGCGCTTCGGTATCGCTGGAGCCCGCAGGCCAGCTCGAACTCTCGGGCGCGCCCCTCGACAACCTGCACCAGACCTGCCACGAAGCGGCGACCCACCTGCGCGAAGTGCGCAGCGTCGCCGAGCCGATGAGGCTGGGCTTCCTCGGCATGGGCTTCCAGCCCAAGTGGCGCCGCGACGACATGCCGTGGATGCCCAAGGGCCGCTACGCGATCATGCGCGCGTACATGCCCAAGGTCGGCTCGCTGGGCCTGGACATGATGAAGCGCACCAGCACCGTGCAGGTCAACCTGGACGTCGCTTCCGAGGCGGACATGGTGAAGAAGTTCCGCGTCTCGCTGGCCCTGCAGTCCATCGCCACCGCGCTGTTCGCCGATTCGCCGTTCACCGAAGGCAGGCCCAACGGCTTCCTGAGCTATCGCTCGCACATCTGGACCGATACCGACGCCGACCGTACCGGCCTGCTGGATTTCGTGTTCGAGGACGGTTTCGGCTACGAGCGCTACGTCGACTACCTGCTCGACGTGCCGATGTACTTCGTCTATCGCGACGGCCGGTACCTCGATGCCAGCGGCCAGTCCTTTCGCGATTTCATGGACGGCCGACTGCCGGCATACCCCGGCCACCGCCCCCTGCTGCGCGACTGGGCGGACCACAGCACCACGGCCTTCCCCGAGGTGCGCCTGAAGAAGTACCTGGAGATGCGCGGTGCCGACTCGGGTCCGTGGAACCGCATCTGCGCCCTGCCCGCGTTCTGGGTCGGCCTGCTCTACGACGCGACCGCGCTCGACGCGGCATGGGACCTGGTGAAGGATTTCAGCCTGGAGGAGCTGCATGCGCTGCGCGATGGCGTGCCGCGCGAGGCCTTCAAGCTGCCTTTCCGCGGGGGCACCGTGCTCGACGTGGCCCGCCAGGCGCTCGGGATCGCCGCCCACGGCCTGGCCCGTCGCGGCCGCCGCAATGCCGACGGCGCGGACGAGACCCGCTACCTGGAACCGCTGATGGAGTTCGTCGAGGCGGGGATCACCCCGGCCGAGCGCAAGCTGGAACTGTTCCACGGTGCCTGGAAGGGCAGCGTCGACCCGGTGTTCACCGAGTTCGCGTACTGAGGCGACGCGGCCCGTTCAGAAGCGGGACGCGACCAGGCTGACGTCGGCCCACTGCCACGCCGTTTCGAAGCGCTGCGTGGCATCCGCGGCGGCGACGCTGTCGCCCAGGGCCTGTTCCGCGGCGGCGAGCCCCCGCAGCGACCAGCCGTTCTCGGGATAGGTCGCCAGGTCCTCGCGATAGATGGCGGCGGCCTCGGCCGCGCGCCCCGCCTCCAGCAACGCCGCCCCGAGGTAAGGTCGCACGGGCAGCGGCCAGTCGGCGGGCTCGTTGTAGTTCAGGCCATCCTCCACGGTCGCGGCCTCGCGCAAGGCGGCGATCCCCGCGTCGCGGTCGCCGGCGGCCAAAGCGAGCTCGCCGCGCAGAATGGCTTCGGCCACCGCCAGCACGCGGTCGGCGCCGTTGATGTCCCAGAGCACCAGCGCCGCCATCGCCGGATCGGCGGCGGTCGCCTGCAATGCGGCCAGCTCGGCCTGGGCCTCGTCCAGGCCGCCGGTGCGGACGCGCGCCATGCCCCGCGCGAAATGCCAGATCGCGGTCGGATAGGGGGCCTCGGCAGGCGCGGCCGACGTGGCGAGGATCTCGTCCCAGTGTCCGAAACGGACCTGGGTCATCAGCGGCGTCACCCCGAACTGCTGCATGAAGTTCATGGCGTCGAGCTGGGTGGGATCGGCGCGGCGTGCGGTCTGCGCGGCCGCCTGCAGCGCCAGCGTGCTGGAGCCGTGCAGGCCCGCGGTCAGCGTGGCGAAGTGCCAGTTGTGCGGTACGTAGCCTAGGGGGTAGACGCCGTTGCTGCCCCGGCATACCGACAGGAATGCCTCGTCGGCGCTGGTGGCGGCGAAGTTGCTGAGCGTCGCGTCGTGATAGCGCCCGACGCGGATGTAGACGTGCGCGGGCATGTGCACCAGGTGGCCCGAGCCCGGCGCGAGTTCGCGCAGGCGATCGGCATGGGCCTCGGCGCGGCCGGGGTCCGGCGAGGCCTCGACCGCGTGGATGTAGTAATGGGCCGCGCCGATGTGTCCGGGATTGCGCGCAAGCACCTCCTCGAATGCGCCGAGGATCGCCGGGGTGTCGTTACCGGGGGCGCCGTCCGCGTCCCAGTACGCCCACGGCGAGAGGTCCATCAGCGCTTCGCCATAAAGGGTCGCGATGTCGTCGTCCGCGGGAAAGCGCCGGTAGGCATCGGCCATCGCCTTGGCATAGGCGCGGTCAAGGGGCACACGATCGTCGGGGGCGGGATCGGCATACCGGGTCGCCAGCGCCTCGATCAGGGTGCGATCCGCATCGCTGGCCTGTGCCTTGAGTGCAAGCGCGGCATCGGCCAGGCGCTTCGCCTCGGCGGCCTGCGCCGGGTCCATCGGCATGTTGATGTTCGGCCCCAGCACCAGCGCCTGTCCCCAGAGGCACATCGCGCAGTCGGGGTCCAGGCGCGCGGCCTCGGCGAAGGCGCGCCCGGCGGCCTCGTGGTTGAAGCCGTAGGTCATGCGCAGGCCCTGGTCGAAGTAGCGCTGGGCGGCGGCGACGTCGCTGCCGATATCGCGGTGCAGCGTTCCGAAGTCGTCGAACAGCGGTGGTGCGTCGGTGGTCGCGCGGGTCGTCGGTGCGTCGCAGCCGGTGGCCGCGATCGCGAGGGCGGCGATGAGGGTCAGGGTCGGCAGGGAATGGCGCATGCGGGGTTCGCCCGTGGAGATGACATCTACAGCGTGACGCGATCCGCTGCCGCTCGCGGCCACCTTTCGTCGGGATGTCCGGGCGCCCCGCCGACGGTTGCGGACGCAACCGACGCGCGCTTCATGGTGCAGTGCGGTACGCTCGGGGGATGACCGAATCCAGCCCCTCTCCTGTCGAGACTTCCGAAGAAACCCTGCGCACCGTCGAGTTCGCAGCCACCGATGCCCTGCTGCGCGAGGACGTGAAAACCCTCGGGGCGCTGGTCGGCGAAATCCTGTCCGAGCAGCGCGGCGACGAGTTCCTCGCCGAGGTCGAGCACCTGCGCCGCGCCGCCATCGCGCGCCGCGAGGCCGGCGCGCCGGTCGACGAACTGGCCGACGCGCTCGCCGGCATCGAGCTGTCGCAGGCCAGCGACCTGGTACGCGCCTTCGCCACGTATTTCCAGGCCGTCAACCTCGCCGAGCGCGTGCATCGCATTCGTCGCCGGCGCGACTACGAGCGCAGCACCGCCAGGGCCCAGCCCGGCAGCCTGCGCGACGTGCTCACCCAGCTCGCCCGGCAGGGCGTCAGCGCCGAGGAGGTCGCCGCATTGCTGCCGCGCCTGCGGATCGAGCCGGTGTTCACGGCGCATCCCACCGAGGCCGTGCGTCGTGCGCTGCTGGAGAAGGAGCGCCAGATCGTCGGTTGCCTGGTCGACGACATCGACCGCGGCCTGACGCCCGCCGAGCGGCGCGCCGACCGCGAGCGCATCCGCCAGGCGCTGACCGCCAGCTGGCAGACCGCCGAGGCGCCCTCGGCCAAGCCCAGCGTCGCCGATGAGTTCGAGCATGTCGGCTTCTACCTGTCGGAGGTGCTCTACAAGGTGCTGCCGGTGTTCTACGAGGCCTTCGACGATGCCCTGCGCGAAGGCTACGGCCTGGACGACGTGCTGCCGCCGCTGCTCGGCTTCGGCACCTGGGTCGGCGGCGACATGGACGGCAACCCGAATGTTGGCGCCGAGACCATCGTGGCCTCGCTCGTCGGCCAGCGTGGCCTGGTGCTGGCGGCCTATCGACGCGACCTCGCATCGCTGGGCGAATCGCTCAGCCAGTCGCTGCACCGCGTGTCGGTGGACGACGCGGTGCTGGCGCGGCTGGAGGAATACAAGGCCATGCTGCCCCTCGCCGCCGAGCGCCTGCGGCCGAGGCATGCCGACATGCCGTACCGCAACCTGCTCGCGCTGATGACCGAGCGACTCGAGCTCACCACGCGGGAGGCCCCGGGCGGCTACGAAGACGCCGCCGCCTTCCTCGGCGACGTGCAGTTGATCGAGGCCAGCCTCGCGGCCCATGGTGGCGAGCACGCCGGACTGTTCGCGGTGCGCCGGCTGCGTCGGCGCGCGCAGTGCTTCGGTTTCCACCTCGCCAGCCTGGACCTGCGCCAGGATTCATCCGTCCACGATGCCGCCCTCGCGGCCGTGCTCGACGACCCCGAATGGGCCGCGCGCCCGGCCGGGGTGCGCGCCCAGCGTCTGCATGGCATCGTCGCCGGCGAGGACGAAGTGCCTGCCGTCGAACCGGATCCGGCCGCCTCGGTGCTGGCGGTGTTCCGCGCCGTCGCCGAGCTGCGCCCGCGTTTCGGCGAGCGCGCATTCGGGCCCTACATCATCAGCATGAGCCGGAGCGCGGCCGATGCACTGGCGGTCCTGGCGCTGGCCCGCGTCGCCCGCTGCGTCGACGACGACGACCAGGTGCCGCTGGACGTGGCGCCCCTGTTCGAGACCGTCGACGACCTCGCCGCCGCGCCGGACACGCTCAAGGCGCTGTTCGCCGACACGCATTACCGCGCGCACCTCGCCGCGCGCGGCAACCGCCAGGTGGTCATGCTCGGCTACTCCGACAGCGCGAAGGACGGCGGCATCGTCGCGTCGCGCTGGGCGCTGCAGCAGACCCAGATATCGCTGACCCAGCTGGCCCAGGACAGCGGCATCCGCATCGCCTTCTTCCACGGCCGCGGCGGATCCATCAGCCGGGGTGGCGGCAAGACCGAGCGGGCGGTGATCGCCGCGCCGCGCGGTTCGGTCGACGGCTACCTGCGCCTGACCGAACAGGGCGAGGTGATCCACCGCAAGTACGGCATCCGCGCACTGGCATTGCGCAACCTCGAACAGACCACCGGCGCGGTGCTGCGCGCCACCCTGCGGCCGCGACCGCCCGAGCCCCGCGAGGGCGGCTGGCGCAGGATCGCCGCCGAGCTGGCCGGCGACGCGCGCGCGCACTACCGCGCGCTGGTGCACGAGCATCCCGACTTCACGGCCTACTTCCGCGCCGCCACGCCCATCGACGTGATCGAGCGGCTGCGCATCGGCTCCCGGCCCGCCAAGCGCGCGGGCGACGGCGGCATCGGCAGCCTGCGCGCGATTCCATGGGTCTTCGCCTGGGCGCAGAACCGGTGCGGACTGACCGCGTGGTACGGCGTGGGCACCGCGCTGCAGAAGGCGCTTGACGCGCATGGCCGCGACACCCTCGCCGAGATGGCGCGCGACTGGCCCTTCTTCGGCACGCTCGTGGACGACGTCGAGATGGTGCTCGCCAAGTCCGACCCGGCGATCTTCGAGCGTTACTCGCGCCTGGCCGGCGACCTGCATGCCCGCATGCACCCGGGCATCGCCGGCGAGTTCGACCGCACGCGCGACGCGATCCTGTCGATCAAGGGCGAACACGACCTGCTCGCGAACGACCGTCGCCTGCGCCAGTCGATCCGCCTGCGCAATCCCTACGTCGACCCGATCAGCCTGCTGCAGGTCGACCTGCTCGCGCGCTGGCGGGAAGCCGACCGTCCCGAGGACGAGCGCCTGCGGGCACTGGTGGCGACCGTCAACGGCATCGCGGCGGGCATCCAGAACACCGGCTGAGAGGCCGCGCCGACGCGCGCCGATGCCTCACTCGGGCATGGGTCCGGCAGGGCGCCAGGACACGTGCCGGACCTTCCGGCGGCGGTGACGTCGATGTCGCCGCTACGGCTGCCGGAAGGCGTGGCGCGCCCACAGGGCGATCGCCAGGCAGGCCGACACATAGGCGAGATGGACCACCGCCCTGGCGGCCCACGGCAGCCCCGACAGGTCCATGCGCGCGCCACGTCCCACCAGCACACCCACGCCCAGGCAGAAGAACCAGGGCGTGAACAGGAAGGCAGGCGCGCCCCGCGCCGCCATGGTGACCAGGTCGTGCAGCGCCCCGCAGGCCACGAAGGTGAGGACCAGCGCGACCGGCGACGGCAGCACGCCCTTCAACGGCGTGAACACGTATCGCCCCAGCCCGTAGCCGAACACGGGATTCCAGTGACGCCAGAATCCCGCGAAGCTCGCGGCCCCGAAGGCGCGATGCAGCATGTTGCGCAGGCTGCCCGGCGCGCCCGCGGGCACGCCGTTGCGGCGGACGATATAGCGCGAAAGCGTCAGCTTCCGCTGTTTCCGTGAACGTGTCGTGTCGCTCGAACTCATGAAGGTCCGTGTCAGGGGGAGGCCGGTCAGGTTCGCATGCGCGACCGGGAGGCGCACGTCCACGCGTCTGCCCCCGCCCATTGCGTGGATCAAGGGCACGCCGGCATCCGGGGGAGGGTGGGCGCGGTGGCGAGGCGAGGTTCCGGGGGTTCGCTGGCCCGGACGACCGGGGTCGCCCCGGGTCTTCCGGATGCTTCCCCGCCGCGCCACGGCGAGGCGTGCCACGTCGGCAGCCGGGACATGGCGAGGCGCGATCGTCGTGCGGCCTCGAGCCCCCTCGGCGCCATTGCGGCGCCGGATGCCCTGGATGGAGACGCGAGCCCGGTGCCTTGGGCCCGAGGGCCAATCAGCCGTCTTCGCGCTCGACGGTAAGCTCCAGCGCGATGTCGACGGTGGATACCGCGATGGGGCTGCCGAGCGTGGTCACGACCACCGACTGGACGTTTCCTTCCGACGTGACCACCTGGGTCGATACTTCCACGTGCTCGCCTTCCGCGGGGTCGATGGTCACCATGAACCGGTAGCCATCCTCGCCGGACACGGCCATCTGCGCCGGCGTCCCGGCCTTGGCCACCAGGATGGGATCGGCCACGTGCGAGCCGTGTTGCGCGATCGTGGCGGACACCCTGTACTGATCGGCAGCCTCCGCCGCGGGCGTCCCCGTCGCCGCCGCGAGCGCGCACACCGTGAGGGCACTGTTTGCAATCCATTTGATCCGGGACATAGAGGGTCTCCTTTCCAGCCAACGCCAGGTGGCGTCGATCGCGTCAGGTCCGACTTTACAGCATCGTCAGCCCTCGCTCGGGCGATTGATCGCTCGAACGAAAGGGATCACCAGGGCGAGCAGTCCGGCGACCAGGAGCCAATGGAGGACCCCATGGGGCCTGTTGGCAGTCGATACCAGGACCCCCCCGGAGAACAGGTAGTAGCACGAGATGAGCACCAGGTCCTTCTTGTCTCGACGGGCGCCATTCCTCAACACCATGTCCAGCAGCCGGGCCGACACGGGGGAGGACGCCGCCCATGTGGCCAGCAGCATGGCCAGTCCATAGAGGGCGACCACGCCGCCGATCAGCACCGACAGGGCACCGAGAAGCTGCGGGACGTCGAGGCTCACTGGATCACCCCGGCGGGGCGCGGTGCCGATGGCTGGACGTCGTCCTGGCAGGCGTGGCGCCGGGTTGGATCCTGCTCGGCAATGAAGCGGGGCATGAGGCGTCTCTCCGGTTTCGTCCGCGAGCCTTCGGGTCGCCCGATGGGCCCGGCCCCGGCCGCGATGCGCTCGACGCTTCGACTCTAGCGGAGAATGGGGATGGCGTCAGCGTCAGAGTCAGCGCCGACGCCGCCGGTACCCGTCGGGGTGCAGGTCCCGCGCGCGCGATCACTCCACCGGGTGGAACACGACGCGGTTGCGACCGCCGCGCTTGGCGGCATAGAGCCCGCGATCGGCGGCGCTGAAGAGCGCGTTGGGATGGTCGAAGTCGCCGTCGTCGGTGCAGGCGCCGCCGATGCTGATGGTGATGGGCGCCAGCGCGGCGGCCTGGTCCTGGACGGTGCGGCGGAGGGTCTCGGCGGTCTCGTGGGCGCGCATCGAGCCTTCGCCGGGAAGGAGGATGGTGAACTCCTCGCCGCCATAGCGGAACGCCATGCGGCGCCCGCCCAGGGCGTCGGCCAGTGTCCGTGCGACGCGACGCAGGACCTTGTCGCCGAAGGCGTGGCCGTGGACGTCGTTGACCTGCTTGAAGTGGTCGATGTCGACCACCAGCACCGTCAGCGGCTCGCCGCGCTGGCCGTGGCGATCGAACTCGCGTTCGAGCGCCTGGTCGAAGATGCGGCGGTTGGGCAGCTGGGTGAGGGCGTCGGTGCGGCTCTGGCGGTTGATCTCGCGCACGCGGTGCGCGAGCGCCAGCGACAGCAGGACCATTTCCAGCAGCGACCCCATCTGGAAGGCGTTCTGGGTGAAGGCGTTGTGCGGCAGCCAGCCGAAGGACTTGGCCATGAACACCAGCACCGCCGACAACAGCACGCCCCAGGCGATCATGAAGTAGCGCGCCGCCACCACCCCGCGCAGCAGGCCGATGATGCCCATCGAGATGATCATCGCGGTGATGGCGATGGTCAGGTAGGACATCGGGATGATGACCCGGTTGTAGCTGAAGGCGAACGCGGCGA
>JAUIJO010000338.1 GCA_030431185.1 Gammaproteobacteria bacterium
CCATGCCCGGGCCGCGCGGACGCGCGCCGACCAGCAGGGCGATGTCGGCGTCCTTGAACGCGACCTCGGCGTCGTCGGTGCCGACCATGCCGGCCAGCAGCGGGAAGGCGCAGTCCTCGATTTCCATCATCACGCCCTTCAGCGCGGCCTGGGCCTTCTCCATCGGCAGTTCCAGCAGCTGCAGGATGACCGGCTGGTCCTTGCCCAGCATCTCGCCGGAGGCGATACGGAACAGGAGCGAATAGCCGATCTGGCCGGCAGCACCGGTGACGGCAACGCGGACGGGAGTTTTCATCGGTAATTCCTTGCGTAGTGACTGTGGGGAGTGCCGGGTGCGATGGCGGCTTCAGAACACATCGCGATAGCCCAGCGGTTCAAGTTTCTGTTGCAGCCCGGCGGTGTCGTAGCCATGCACCACGTGCTGGCCGACGACGGTGGTCGGCACGCCGCGGGCGCCCAGCGCGCGCATCGCGCGGTCGCCGTCGGGCGTGTCGACGTCCAGGACGCGGTACCGCACCTCGGCGCGCTCGAACGCCTTCTGTTGCTTCCGGCAATACCCGCACCATTCCGCGGCCAGCATCACGATGCGGTCATCGCCGGTGTGGACGCGCGGGTCGTCCGGGTGCAGCGCGGCGGGCTCGCGGGGCCACAGCTGCCAGGCCCCGCCCAGGACCGCCAGTAGCAGCAGGATCCAGACGCTACGCACGCAGTATCAGGCCAGCTCGGTGAAGAACTCGCGGATGCGCTCGATGCCCGGCGCCAGCTGCGGCGTCGGGCAGGTGTAGCTGATGCGCATCGCACGCGGCTCGCCGAACGCCGAGCCCGGCACGCAGGCCACGCCCTTGGCCTCGAGCAGCACGCTGCAGAAGTCGACGTCGTTGGCGATCGCCTTGCCGGTCGGGCCGTGGGTCTTGCCAAAGGTGCAGCTGATGTCCGGGAACACGTAGAACGCGCCCTGCGGGCGCGGGCAGACCACGCCCGGGATGGCGTTCATCACGTCCATCACCTGGTCGCGCTTGGCCTGGAACTCCGCGCACTTGCCCTCGGGCACGTCCTGCGGACCGGTCAGCGCCGCGATCGCGGCCGCGGTGGTGATCTCGGGGATGTTGGTGATGTGGTTGGAGTTCAGCGTGACCACCGCCTGGGCGACGCTTTCGGGCCCGGCCATGAAGCCCACGCGCCAGCCCGGCATGCCGTAGGTCTTGGACAGCGAATCGACGAAGATCACGCGGTCCTTCAGCTCCGGCTTCGAGTGCACGAAATTGTGGTAGCCGACCCCGTCGAAGACCATCTTGTTGTAGATGTCGTCGGTGATGATCCAGGTGTCGGGGTACTTGGCGATGACCTCGGCCAGGGCGTCGATCTCCCCGCGCGTGTAGACCATGCCGGTCGGGTTGGACGGGTTGTTGAACAGGAACACGCGCGGCTTCTTCGCCAGCGCGGCGTCCAGTTGCGCCGGGGTGAGCTTGTAGTCCTGCTCCGGCGGGCATGGCAGCAGTTCGACCTTCGCGTTGACGATCTCGGCGATGTCGAGGTAGCTGGTCCAGTACGGCGTCGGGAACGCGATCGTGTCGCCCTCGTCCAGCAGCGCCTCGCCCAGGTTGTACAGCACGTGCTTGGCGCCCACGCCGCTGGCGCAGTTCACCCGCCCGTAACCGGTCAGTCCCAGCTTGCCGATGTGCTCCAGGAACGCGTCGATCATGGCGTCGGCGCCACGGTTGCTGCCGTACTGGCCGCTGTCGTGCGAGAGCGCGTTGCGGGCCGCCTCGTAGACATGCTCGCCCGGCAGGAAGTTCGGCACGCCGATCGAGAAGCTGATGATGTCGCGGCCTTCGGCTTTCAGGCGCTTGGCCTTCTCGGCGATCTGCATGATCGCGCTGGGCTTGGCACGGCCGATCCGGCTGGCGAG
>JAUIJO010000108.1 GCA_030431185.1 Gammaproteobacteria bacterium
TAGCAGAACAGGCGGTCGCGGCTCTCCCGCCAGCTCAACCCGCAGGACGTCAGCAAGGCGCGCGCGGGGTCGGCCAGCCGACCGGATTTCTGGATGGCGATGCGGAGGCGGTCGCGACCGCCCTGGGTTGTCGGCTTGCTCATGCGGTGGTTTCCCTTGACCCGGCTTGCGGGGTGCGCGCCAGGGCGGCGGCGTATCCGCCCGTGCCGCGCTCGAATGTCCTGGCCACGCGGCCGATGGTGGTCACGCTGACCAGCGTGCGTTCGTGTATCTCGCGATAGGGCACGCCCTCGGCCACCAGCGGGACGACGCGCCAGCGATCGGTCAGCGCCTCCAGTTCGGCCGGCGTGCAGAGGTCGACGAGGAATGCCTGCATGTCCTCCACGCTCCGCAGGCCCACCAGGGCCCTGGCCAGCTCGGCGATCGAGTCCTCCACCTCGTCATCGGTATGTCGACGCTTCATGTCGCGCTTCTTAATGTATTAACGTGCTAATACATTAAAGAAAGCGTATCCTCGCGTCAATAACGGCCGCGCGTCCTCCATCCAGCAGGTTTCCGCGCCGAAAGGCTGCAGTAGACTGACGTGGGATGCCTGGAGGGACGGCCGGGCATGCCTGCAACGACACCGACATCCAGGGATCAGGGAATGGGCCGACCACCTTCCGGAGCCATACGCTTGCTATGCGCGCTGTTCTGCGTGCTCGCGAGCCTGTGCGGCAGCGCCCCTGCGCAGCCGGACACGGCCAGCCCGGCCCGCCTGTCGTCCGCCGACGCCGTGGTCAGCCTCAATCCCCATCTCGACTACCTGCACGACCTCGATGCCCGCCTGGACGTCGAGCAGGCGCACCGCCTGCAGCAGACCGGGGGGTTCAGGCCCGTGCCCCCCGGCAAGAACTCGTTCGGCTTCCAGCCGGGCGCCTACTGGTTCCACGCACGCCTCGTCAACGAAGGTGCGCCGGATACGCGCTGGCTGCTGGTCCAGCAGTACGCGCTGAGCGACGACATCGAACTGTACGCGCTCTACCCGGATGGCCACTGGATGCGCGCGAGCGGCGGGGACCATCGGCCCTTCTCGTCCCGCAGCATCCGCTACCGCCACCCGAACTTCTGGCTCGACCTGCCGCGCGACACCCCGGTCGAGCTGTACGTCAGGATCCAGAGCGAAAGCTCGATGCAGGTTCCCATGACCCTCTACACCCCGACGGCGTTCGCGGAGGTCTCGAGGGACGCCCAGTTCACCATCGGCCTGTACTACGGGATCATCATCGCCCTGTTCTTCTACAACCTCGTGCTGTGGCTGACGACCCAGGATTCCAGCTATTTCTGGTACGTCTTCCACCTCACCGCATTCGGCATGGTGCTGTTCACGCTCAACGGCCTGGGCTTCGAGTACCTGTGGCCAAACTCCGCGTGGATGGCCGACAAGTCGGTGCCACTGTCGATCTGCCTGGCGCAGGTGGGCGTGCAGCAGTTCTCGCGCAAGTTCCTGGACCTGGGGAACCGCTGGCAACGCGGCGACCGCATCGGCCGGGTGCTGATCGGTGCCTTTGCCGCGCTCGGCGTCGCATCCGCCTTCCTGCCCTATCGCGTGTCGGTGCCGATCGCCTCGGCCGGCGTTTTCGTCAGCATCGGCTGGATCGCGGTGGAAGCGATCGTGGTGCTGCGGCGCGGCTATACGCCGGCGCGGATATTCCTCATGGCCTGGGCGGCCTTCCTGATCGGCACCGCGATGTTCGCGGCGGTGGCGTTCGCCCTGCTTCCCAAGACCTTCGTCACCGAGTACGGGGTACAGATCGGCTCCGCGCTGGAAATGCTGTTGCTGTCCATCGCGCTGGGATACCGCTACGCGTCGCTCCGGAACGAGAACGAGCGCATCATCCGCGACGGCAGGCAGCAACTGATGCATGAAGTGAAGGAACGCACCAGCGAGCTGCAGGAAGCGCTCTCGCAACTGGGCGAAGCGCATGCCCGCCTTCGCGAATCGAGCCAGCGCGACGCATTGACCGGGCTGCATACCCGCCGCTACTTCCACGAACGCCTGCCGGCATTGCTGCAGGAAGCCCGCGAGCGCAACGCGCCGCTTTCCCTGCTGATGATCGACCTGGACTATTTCAAGTCGATCAACGACCAGCATGGACACCTCGTGGGCGATGCCTGCCTGCGCTGGGCGGCGCGCGTGCTGGGCACGACATTGCGCCCCGCGCACGCGGTCATGGCGCGCTTCGGAGGGGAGGAGTTCGTCGTGGCGCTGCCCCAACACGACCTGGCGGCCGCCACCCGCATCGCGGAGCAGGCGCGGCTCGCGCTCGCATCCAGCGAGTGCGACTCACTCGAGGCGCCGCTGCGCATCACCACCAGCATCGGCGTCCACGAGGTCGACCTCGCCGCCAACGAGAACATCGACCAGGCGCTGGAGCGGGCCGACCAGGCGCTCTACCGCGCCAAGTCCGCGGGGCGCGACTGCGTGCGGACCACGGCCGAGGCGATTCCGCTCTAGGCCGTGCGCCACCCGGCGCGGGCTTCAGGCGTCGATGCTGCGCGCGGCGGCGAGTACCGTGCCCTCGGCGACCAGCCGGACCGCCATGGCCACCTCCCCGTCCATCGCACGGTCGCGCTCCAGGAAGGGAATGGCCTCGCGGATCGCCGCGTGCGCGGCCGCCACCGCGCGGCCGGGCCGGAATTCGTCGGCGCGGGCCAGCTCTTCGCGCAGGCCCTCCACCTCGCGGAGGAAGGCATCCCGCCCGGACGCATCGTTCGCCGGCATGCCGGCGACCTTCACGGCAAGGCGGTCGGCGTCGCCCTGGCGGGCCAGTTCGCGGGCGGCGTTGATCATGTCGCGGCGCAGGTCCAGCGCCTGGGCCGCGGTATACATCTCCAGCCCGAGCACCTTGCCCAGGTCGGCGACCATCGCCAGTACGTGGCGCGCTTCGTTGGCGCCCATCGAGACGTGGTCCTCGGCATTGGCGCTGGTCGGGATCGAATAGACCGAGGCCGGCATCGCACGGCTGCACAGGTCGTTGACGATGGCCGCGGCGGTGTACTGGACGATCATGTGACCGGACTCGGTGGCGTCCTCGTTGCCGATCAGGAAGGCCGGCAGGCCGTCGTTGGTCGCGGGATCCACCAGCTTGTTGAGGCGCCGCTCCGAGATGCTGGCCAGTACCGGGATCGCGGCCTTGACGTAGCTCATCGCCAGCGCGAGCGGCATGCCATGGAAATGACCGGCCGAGATCACCTGCTGCTCGACGTGTTCGGCATCGGCATCGGGGAATACGATTGGGTTGTCGGTGAGCGCATTGAGCTCGACCTCGAGCACGCGCGCCGCCTGCGCCGCGGCATCCCGCACGGCGCCATGGACCTGCGGGATGCAACGCAGCGAGTAGCTGTCCTGGGGCTGGTGCTTCTTGCCGCCGCGGAACGGCCGGAAGCGGGTGTAGAACTTCTCGCGACCGTGGCGCTGGTCGAGCGGCACCCAGTCCCAGCCGATGTCGAAACGCAGGGCCTGCGCCTCGGGCGTCGACCAGCTTCCCGGGAACCAGGGGCGGAACCGCGGGACGAGGTGATAGGGAATGTCGGACAGCGTGGAGCCTTCGAGCAGGCGGCGCAGGTTGGCCGCGACCTGCACCTGCCCGGGATGCGGCCGCAACGCGTGGACCTCCTCGGCGAATGCGCCCAGGCGCCCGGCGAAGGCGTCGATGCTCATCGCCGCGGCGAGGTCGGCGGTATCGAGCAACTCCTCCAGGCGATGCAGGGCGAGCACGCCGCAGGCCAGCATCTGCGCGGTGCCATTGTTGAGCGCGAGGCCTTCCTTGTACGACAGCGTGACCGGCT
This sequence comes from Gammaproteobacteria bacterium, assembly GCA_030431185.1. GTDB lineage: Bacteria > Pseudomonadota > Gammaproteobacteria > Xanthomonadales > Xanthomonadaceae > Marilutibacter. Next base: position 3,832 of record JAUIJO010000108.1, read on the forward strand.
GCAGGCCGGCCCGCTCGAGTGCACGCGCGCCGCCCATGCGTTCGCCCTTGAAGAAGGCCTCCCCGCCTCCCAGCAACACGATCGCCAGGTGCGACAGCGGCGCCAGGTCGCCGGACGCGCCGACCGATCCCAGCTGCGGCACCACCGGCACCACGCCGGCATTGAGCATGGCCACCAGCGCCTGCAGGGTCCCGACCCGTATGCCGGAGTGCCCGCGCATCAGGGTGTTGATGCGGATGCACAGCATGGCACGCACGATCTCAGGCGCGAAGTGTTCGCCGACGCAGACCGCGTGGGTGACGATCAGGTTGCGTTGCAGTTCCGCGTGCAGGGTCTCGTCGGACGCCGCCTCGGCGGGAAGCGCTTCGCGCAGGCGGTGCGCGCCCAGCAGGCGGTCGGCGTTGCTTCCGAAGCCGGTGGACACGCCGTAGATCGGCTCCTCGCGTCGGACCTGTTCGGCGAGGAAGGCCGCGGCCCGTTCGACGGCCGGCAATTGCGCGGCGGAGAGCTCGACATGCGCGCCATACGCCACGTCGACCAGTTGGGCCCGGGACAGCGAACGGCCATCGAGCAGGATCGGCTTCATCTTGCGTGTTCTCCCTGGGTGGCCTGCCACCCTCGCCGGCGACCGCGATCGACCGCCCGCGCTTGCCTAGAAGGCCACCGGGCCCCACGGGCCCGGCGGTGGAAGCCCGCGGCGGCGACGCCCACGGGCGGCGCCGGCACGCGGGCCATGTCGTCAGCGCCCGGACAGGGCGCGGGTCTGCTCGAGTTCGACGCGCAGGCTGCGTGCCAGCTCTTCGCGGGTGACCTCGAACTGCATCTCGCGCTTGAGGTCCTTGACCGCGACCACGCCACGCGCGCGCTCGTCGTCGCCGGCGAGCACCACGAAGCGGATGCCCGCCCGCGAGGCGTACTGGAACTGCTTGCCGATCTTGCGCGGCTCCATCTGCACCTCGGTGTTGATGCCGCCGGCCCGCAGGTGGCGGGCGATGTCCAGCGCGTCGGCCAGCATGTCCCCGTCCATCAGCGCGACCATGGCCTCGACGGTGCTCTCGGCGACGTCGATCACGCCGGCATCGCGCAGCTGCCAGAACAGGCGGGTCAGGCCGATCGAGATGCCCACGCCGGGCAACTTCGACTTCGTGTAGTGGCTGGCCAGGTCCTCGTAGCGGCCACCCGAGCAGATCGAACCGATCTGCGGATAGTCGTCGAGGGTGGTCTCGTAGACGGTGCCGGTGTAGTAGTCCAGGCCGCGGGCGATGGAGAAGTTCAGCGCGTAGTGCGACTCGGGCACGCCCAGCGCCTTGACCAGATCAAGCACTTCGCGCAGCTCGGCGACGCCGCTGCGGATCGCGTCGTTCGCATCCGGCAGGGCGTCCAGGCGCGCCATCGCATCGGCATGCGAGCTGGAGCGCACCTCGACGAAGGCCAGGATGCGGTCGACCACGTCGGCGGCCAGCGAGAAGCCGTCGCCCTCGAGCGTGGCGCGCACGTGTTCGGCACCGCGCTTGTCCAGCTTGTCGACCTCGCGCAGCACCAGCGCCTGCCGCTCGGCGTCGGCGATGCCCAGCGACTCGAAGAAGCCGCGCATCAGCTTGCGGTTGTTGAGCTGGATGGTGAACTTGCCGATCGCCATCTCCGAGAATACGGCGTGGATCACGGCGGGCATCTCGGCGTCGAAGCGCACGCTCAATGCGTCCTTGCCGATCACGTCGATGTCGCACTGGTAGAACTCGCGGAAGCGGCCGCGCTGGGCGCGCTCGCCGCGGTACACGCGCTGCATCTGGTAGCGACGGAACGGGAAGGCCAGTTCGTGTTCGTGCTCGGCGACGTAGCGCGCCAGCGGCACGGTCAGGTCGAAGCGCAGGGCCTGCTCGGGGCGGCCGCAGTCGGCCTTCTCCAGGGCGCCGGTGGACTGCACGAAATAGACCTGCCGTTCGGTCTCGCCACCGGACTTGGTCAGCAGGATCTCCGACAGCTCCATCACCGGGGTCTCCACCGGCAGGAAGCCGAAGCGCTCGAAATTGCGGCGGATCGTGTCCAGCAGGCGCTGGAAGGCGATCTGCTCGGGGGGCAGCAATTCCATCACCCCGGGCGGGGTACGGGGCTTGATTGGCTGACTGGCCAAATGCAGGACTCCTGTCGGGGGCTGGCTCGACGTGGCGAGGGTGTCGCGAGTTGCGACGCTAGCCCTGCAGTTTACCGGCTGCGGCCGGCCCGCCCCAAGAAGGTGAAGGAAATCACCGAAGGCTATTGCCTCCCCCGGGGGCGGTGGCTACAATGGCCCGCTCTGCTGTCGGGGTGTAGCTCAGCCTGGTAGAGCGCTACGTTCGGGACGTAGAAGTCGCAGGTTCAAATCCTGTCTCCCCGACCAACGGAATTCATTCCCCAGGAAGCCGGCCTCGTGCCGGCTTCCTGCGTTTCCGGCCGCCGCATCCGTCCGACGTCCCGCCCTGCCCCATGCGAAAACGGCCCGCCCGCGCCATGCGGGTCGGGCCGTCGGGGGGCCGGGGCGTTCGCCGCCTTGTCAGGCCACGCGCGACTCCGGGTGGCGCACCTGGCCATCGCCGCGCACGACGTAGCGTTCGATCGTCAGCGATTCCACGCCCATCGGCCCATAGGCATGCAGGCGCGTGGTCGAGATGCCGATCTCGGCGCCCAGGCCCAGCGCGCCGCCGTCGTTGAAGCGCGAGGAGGCGTTCACCATCACCGCCGAGCTGCGGGTGCCGCGCACGAAGGCCTCGGCCGCGGCGTCATCCTCGGTGACGATGACCTCGGTGTGGTCCGAGCCGTGCCGGTCGATCTGGGCCAGGGCGGCGTCCAGGTCGTCGACGACCTGCATCGACACCACCAGGTCGAGGAACTCGGCGCCATGGTCGGCCTCCCCGGCCGCGACCACGCCCGGCGCGACGGCCACGGTACGCGGACAGCCGCGCACCTCCACGCCCTTCGATTGCAGGGTCGAGACCAGCTTCGGCAGCAGGCCGTCGACCAGGTCCTGGTGGACCAGGATGCCCTCGAGGGCGTTGCACACGCCCGGACGGCTGGTCTTGCCATCCACGGCCAGGTCGATGGCCTTGGCCGGGTCGGCGGCACGGTCCACGTACAGGTGGCAGACGCCCTTGTAATGCTTGATCACCGGGACGCGCGCGTGCTCGGCGACGAAGCGGATCAGGCCTTCGCCGCCACGGGGGATGGCCAGGTCGACGAGGTCGGTCAACTGGATCAGTTCCAGCACGTGCTCGCGCGCGGTATCGGTGATCAGCGAAACGGCCGCTTCGGGCAGCCCCTTCTCGCGCAGCGCGGCATGCAGGCAGGCGGCGATCGCGGCGTTGCTGGAACGCGCTTCGGAGCCGCCCCGCAGCAACACGGCATTGCCCGCCTTCAGGCACAGTGCGGCGGCGTCGGCCGTCACGTTCGGCCGGGCTTCGTAGATCATCGCGACCAGGCCCAGCGGAAGCCGCTGGCGTTCGATGACCAGCCCGTTCTCATGGGTCTCGCTGCGGGTCACCTGCCCCACGGGATCCTCCTGGGCAGCGACTTCGCGCAGGGCATTGGCGATGCCGGCCACGCGCGCCTCGTCGAGCTTCAGGCGGTCGAGCATGGCGCCCTTCACGTCGTTGTCGTGCGCGCGCGCCATGTCTTCGGCGTTGGCGGCCAGGATGTCGGCGCATTGGCCGTCCAGCTCGTCCGCCATCCGTTCGATCAGGCCACGGCGCTGCGCGCCATCGAGCGCCGCGATCGCGTGCTGTGCCTTGCGGGCCTCCACGGCCAGTTCCCGGACGTATCCACTCATGCGTTTTCCTCCGTGTTGAGCAGTACCAGGTCGTCGCGGTGGATCACCGATTCACCGAACGTGAAACCCAGTACCGATTCAATCTCGTTGCTGTGGCGGCGCACGATGCGCCGCATGTCGGCCGCGCCGTACTGCGCCAGGCCCCGGGCCAGCGCCGGCCCATGGGCCTGGTCGCTGACGACCTCGATGACGTCGCCCCGGCGGAACTCGCCCTGGACGCGAAGCACGCCACCTGGCAACAGCGACGCGCCCCGCCGGTGCAGCGCGGCCGCCGCGCCGCCGTCGACCGTGAGGCTGCCGCAGGACGGTGCATGTCGCAGCCACTGCTTGCGCGCGGTCAACGGATCGGACTCCGCCATCAGCAAGGTGCCGTGCAGCTTGCCGTCCGACAGCGAGCGGATGACATCCGCGTCGCGACCGCAGAACAGGATCGTGGGGATGCCCGCGGTCGAGGCCTTGGAAGCGGCCTCGAGCTTGGTGAGCATGCCGCCGGTACCGAGCTCGCCCGGATCGCCCGACGCCGCCAGCAGCAGCTCGTCGGTGACCCGGTCGACTTTCAGGATCGGCGCCGCGGAAGGCTCGTACTTCGGATGCGCGGTGTAAAGGCCGCCGATGTCGGTGGCGATCATCAGCAGGTCCGCGTCGACCAGCGACGCGACCGCCGCGGCGATGTTGTCGTTGTCGCCCAGTCGCAGCTTGTCGATCGCGACCGTGTCATTCTCGTTGACGATCGGCAGCGCGCCGACGCGCAGCAGCTCGCGTAGCGTGTTGCGCGCATTGAGGTAACGGCGACGGTTGAGCATGTCGTCGTGGCTCAGCAGCACCTGCGCAGCGGGAATGCACCGGGCCGCTGGTGCTGGACTCGATGCGCCGGCGTCCGGCAGCGACCGCGCCGGAGGACACCAGGACCACTTCGCGGCCCTGCGAGCGGGCCTCGATGATGAAGCGCGCCAGCACCGCCGCGTAGCGCGGGTCGAGCCCGTCCTCGCTGGGCAGCTTGTCGGTGCCGGCGAGCAGGCTGCTGCCCACCTTCAGCACGGCCCGCTTCCAGTTCGGAAGGGGCTGGGCCTCGAACACTGTCTGTTCTTCCCTCATCGCAGGGCCTCCAGTCGCTGTTGGAGCACGTCCAGGCGCAGCGCACCCGCCGCGCCGGGCGAGACACGATCGTCCAGGCTGCGCTGCGGGTCGCCTTCGGCCCAGCGCGCGGGGTCGGCGGCCTCGCGATAGGCTTCGCGGAACGGCAGTCCGTCGCGTGCCAGGCTGACCGCCAGGTCGGTGGCGTACATCGAAGGCTCGAGCGCATCGCGCATGCGATCGCTCCGCCACTCGAGGTTGCGAAGCAGGTCGGGCAGCAGCGCCAGGGCGCCCAGGCCACGCCCGAAGGCATGGAAGATCGCGCCCTTGGAGAATTGCAGGTCGCGGTGGTAGCCCGAAGGCAGCGACAGCAACTGTTCGATCTCGGTGCGTGCGGCCGCGGCCGCCGCGTAACTCGCGCGCATCAGCTCGATGACGTCCGGGTTGCGCTTGTTCGGCATGATCGAGCTGCCGGTGGTGTACTGCGAAGGCAGTTGCACGAACCCGTACTCGGCACTGGTGAACAGACTCAGGTCCCAGGCCAGCCGGCGCAGGTCGAGCAGCGCGGAACACAGCGCCTCGATCGCGGCCATCTCGAACTTGCCGCGCGACAGTTGCGCGTAGGTCGCCGAGACCTGCATGCGACCGAAACCCAGCGCGGCGGTCGTGTGGTCGCGGTCCAGCGGCAGGTTGACGCCATAGCCGGCCGCACTGCCGAGCGGGTTGGCATCCACCCAGTCCCGGGTCTGCGTCGCGCGCATGGCGTTGTCGATGAAGCCTTCGGCCCAGGCGCTCCACCACATGCCCAGCGACGACACGACCGCGCGTTGAAGGTGGGTGTACCCCGGCAGCGGAACCCCCTGCTCCGCCTCCGCGCGCGCCAGCGCGACCTCGGCGCATTCGCGCGAGAGCGCCGCCACGTCGGAAAGCTTCTCCTTCAACCACAGGCGCGTCGCCACCAGCACCTGGTCGTTGCGGCTGCGCCCCGTGTGGATCTTCTTGCCGGTATCGCCCAGGCGCTCGACCAGGCGCGCCTCGATGGCGGAATGGCCATCCTCGTACTGCTCGTCGAGCACGAAGCGCCCGGCCTCGAAGTCATCGGCGAGCGTGGTCATTTCATCCGACAGCCGCGCGAGTTCATCGGCCGTCAGGATGCCGATGCGCTGCAGGCCCTCGGCGTGCGCGCGGCTGGCCTGGATGTCGAACAGGAAGAATTCGCGGTCGAGGACCACGTCCTCGCCGGCAAGGAATGCCTGGATGCGCGCGTCGACCTTGACGCCCGGCTTCTGCCACAGCAGTGGACTCATTCAGCAGTTCTCCATCACGGGGATGCCCGTCATTTCATCCAGCCCGAAGGCCAGGTTGAGGTTCTGCAACGCCTGTGTCGCCGCGCCCTTGAGCAGGTTGTCCTCGGTGGCGACCACCACCAGCCGGCGGCCATCGTCCGACAGCGTGAATCCACCGATGTCGACGTGGTC
>JAUIJO010000339.1 GCA_030431185.1 Gammaproteobacteria bacterium
CCGGCGGCGCCACGCAGTAGCCGACCTTCCAGCCGGTGCAGTGGTAGGTCTTGCCGAAGCTGGAGACGACGAAGGCACGCTCGCGCAGTTCGGCATGGCGCAGGACCGACTCGTGCCGCGCACCGTCGAACACGATGTGCTCGTAGACCTCGTCCGACAGCAGCACGATGTCGGTGCCGCGCAGCAGCGCCGTGAGCTGGGCGATGTCGTCCGCGCCGAGCATGGCGCCCGACGGATTGTGCGGGGTGTTGATCATCAGCATGCGGGTCTTCGGCGTGATCGCGGCGCTGACCACGCCCCAGTGCGGGGCGAAGGTGGCCGGATCCAGCGGCACGTGCACGGCGACGCCGCCGGCCAGGTCGATCGCCGGCTCGTAGCAGTCGTAGCAGGGATCGAGCACGATGACTTCATCGCCAGGCCGCACCAAGGCATGGATCGCGTCGAAGATCGCCTCGCTGGCGCCGGAGGTCACCGTGATCTCCCTGTCCGGGTCGGGGCGATGGCCGTAGCAACGCCCGGTCTTGTCGGCGATGGCCTCGCGCAACGCCGGCAGGCCATGGGCAGCGGCGTACTGGTTGAGGCCATCGCGCATGGCCCGGCCCAGCGCGTCGACCAGGCGGGTCGGCACGTCGAAGTCCGGGAAGCCCTGGCCCAGGTTGACCGCGCGATGTTCGGCGGCGAGCTGGGACATGACGGTGAAGATGGTCGTACCGACCTTGGGCAACTTGGTTTCGGGCTTCATCGGGTCCATTCGCGCGGGCATTCTGCTGTGACGACCTCCAAGTGTACGAAAAGCCCGTCGCCATCTGGTGTAGCGCCCAGCGGCGGCCTCGTTGCATATCGCCCGGGGGGCGAGGACACTCGCCTGATGCAGCACCTGCATCTCGTCGACGCCAGCGAACTGGCCACCGCCTACGCGGCCGCGGTTTACGCGGTCGTGCTCGATGGCGATGCGCTCTCGTTCCGCGTGGGCGAACCGGCGGTCGACGTCGAGGCGTACTGGGCGGCGCGCCGCTACGCCTTCATCACGGCATGGAACCCCGCCTCTCAACCGCTGGCCGATGCCGCCAACAACGCCGCCGACGCCCGCCTGGTGGCCCGCCTGCAATCGCTGGACCTCAGCCTCCACCCGGCATGGGCCCACGACCACGACCAGCAATGGCGCGAGTCCGGCTGGCTCGTCTCGGACATCGATGTCTCCGTGCTGGACACGCTCGCGGTCGAATTCGGCCAGGCCGGCACCCTGTACTGGGAGCACGGCGAACCGGTGCGGTTGCGCATGAGCATGGTGGCGCCGGCCGACGCCCGGTCGCGGCCGTTCGTGGACTGGGGATGCGGTCTCGCCGGCGACGCGGACTGAACTGCGCGGGCCGGGCCGGCCGGGCGTCCAGCGGTTGCTAGAATGCCGCGACCCCGGCCCGGTCGGCCGCATGCCCGAGTCAGATGACAGCCCCTCCGACGTCCCCTTCGTTGCTCGAAGCGCGGCAACTGCGCTTCTCCCGCAACGACATCCCGGTGTTCGGCCCGCTCGACTTCAGCGTGGCCGCCGGCGAGGCGCTGCTCGTCCAGGGCGACAATGGCGCGGGCAAGACCACGCTGCTGCGGGTGCTGTCTGGGCTGCTGCGCCCGGACGATGGCGAGGTCCGCTTCCAGGGCCAGCCGGCCGATCCGCTGTCGCGCGCGCGCTCGACCGCCTACCTCGGGCACCTGCCCGGGGCGAAGGCCGACCTCAGCGTGCGCGAGAACCTCGACTACCTCTGCGGCCTGCACGGCCGGCGTGCCACGCCATCGCTGCAGGGCGCGCTCGACGTGGTGGGCCTGGGCGGACTGGAGGACGCACTGGCCAGGCAGTTGTCGGCCGGCCAGAAGAAGCGCCTGTCGCTCGCGCGCCTGTGGC
>JAUIJO010000109.1 GCA_030431185.1 Gammaproteobacteria bacterium
CTTGCCTGTGCCCTCGCGGGCCATCGGCGGTCTACTCTCTGTTGCACTTTCCGTCGGCTCGCGCCGCCCAGGCGTTACCTGGCACCGTGCCCTGTGGAGCCCGGACTTTCCTCGGCACCCCCTGCAAGCAAGGAATGACGCGACTGCCTGGCCGACTCCGCCGCGCGCATTGTAGCGCGTCGCGGGTCGCCCTGGCCGGACGTCGGGGCGCTCGCCCCGGCCGCGCTCACCCTCCGTAAAGCGCCTTGCGCGGCGCGCCGCTGAGGTCGGCGGCGAGCTTGGCGGCAGTGGACGGCGGCAGGTGTCCGGCCAGCTTGGCGTACAGGCGCTTGCCTTCGGCCACCCGCGCGTCGGCATCATCGCCCGCCCCCTCGACGATGACGACGAACTCGCCCTTGCGCTGGTTGGGGTCGTCCGAGACGCGGGCGAGCAAGCTGGCCAATGTCCCGTCCAGGACGGTCTCGAAGAGTTTGGTCAGCTCGCGCGCGAGCACGGCCGGGCGATCGTCGCCAAACGCGGCCGCCATGTCGGCCAGCGCCTCCTCGATGCGATGCGACGACTCGTAGAAGACCAGGGTGCGCGGCTCGGCGGCCAGGCGCGCCAGGCGCTCCCGTCGCGCGCCGGCCTTCGCCGGCATGAAGCCCTCGAATGCGAAGCGGTCCGACGCCAGCCCGGCCACGCTCAGGGCCGCGATGGCTGCGCAGGCCCCGGGCACCGGCGACACCCGGATGCCCGCGGCGCGCGCGGCGCGGACCAGGCGATAGCCCGGGTCGCTGACGAGCGGCGTCCCGGCGTCGGACACGAGCGCCAGCGAATCGCCCGCGCGCAGGCGCTCCACCAGTTGCCCGGCCTGGGCGTCCTCGTTGTGCTGGTGCAGGGCGAGCAGCGGCCGCTCGATGCCGAAGTGCGCCAACAGCTGCCGCGTGTGGCGGGTGTCCTCGGCACAGATGGCCGACACCCCGCCCAGGGTTTCGAGTGCGCGGGGAGAGAGGTCGCCCAGGTGGCCGATCGGCGTGGCGACGACATGCAGGGTGGCAGGCAAAGTGGCGATGACGGGTGATTCCGCTGGCGGGACGGTTAGAATCGTACCCGGTTCCCGAATAACGCCGCGTCGCGGCGGACACTGCCGATGACCCCACTGCCGAACTTCCTTCCGACCCGTGCCGTCCGATGGCTGGCCGGCCCTGCGCTCGCCATGCTGGTCCTCGGCGGCTGCGGGGGCCTGTCCACGCGCTCGACGGACACCACGCAAGTGGTGATGAACCCGGCGGTGTCGCAGGCAAGCGCACTGGCGCGCAGCGGCGCGGTGCTCACCGGGCAGGCACGACTCGACAACGACCGGCAGATCCGCGAACTGCTGTCCCAGCTCGACGATGCGACCCTCGCCCGCGAAGCCGCCGCCGTGCCGATGGGCGAGCCGGTCTACAACTACATGGGGCAGGCCCTGCTGGAACGCGGCCTGCCGCTGCCGCGTCCCTTCGACCATACCGCGTGGACCTTCGACGCCAACGGGCGCCCGCCCGCCGATGCCGACGGGTACCGGCCGCCGGTCAAGCTGGCGCTGCTGCTGCCGCTCTCCGGCGAGATGGCGATCGCGGCATCGCCGGTGCGCGACGGCTTCCTGTCGGGCTACTACGGCGAACACCGCCGTCGCCCGGACGTCAGCTTCTACGACACCGCGGGCAGCATCGCCGGCACCTTGTCGGCCTACGACCGCGCGGTCGCCGAGGGCAACGACTTCGTCGTCGGCCCGCTGGAACGCAATGCGGTCGATGCACTGTTCGCGCGCGGCAGCCTGCCGGTGTCGATGCTGGCGCTCAACAGCGGCAGCCAGTCGCCGCCGCCGGGCAACGCCGCGTTCGCGCTCTCGCCCGAGGACGAAGGCACGGCCGCGGCCGAGTACCTGCTGGCGCGCGATGCCAAGCGGGTCCTGGTCGTTTCCGGGAGCGAGGACAGCCAGCGCCGCGCCGTCGATGCACTGCGCGAACACCTCACCGCGCGCGGCGCCACCGTGACCGACGTGGTCGGCGAGGGCGTCGCCGACCTGGCGCCCTTCGCGAGCCGCGAGGGCGGCGTGGACGCGGTGTTCCTGGCGATGCGCGGCAACAGCGTGCGCGAGCTGATGCCCAAGCTCGCGATGGCCGGGCTCGCAGGCAAGCCGCGGGTGGCGACGTCGCAACTGATGTCGGGCACGGGCACGCCCGAAGAGGACCGCATCCTCGACGGCATCGCCTTCCCGACGGAGACCTGGACCGCACGCGGGGCACGCGGCCTGCCCACCGCCACCTTCACCGCGGAAACCCTGCCGACCGCACGCGGCGGTGCCGCGCGCCTGTTCGCGTTCGGCTTCGACGCCTGGCAGCTCTCGGCCTACATGGAACGGCTGGTCACCGGCACCGATGCCGCGATCCCGGGGGCCACCGGCACCCTGCGCGTGGACGGCTTCGGCAACGTCAAGCGCACGCCGACCTGGGCGACCTTCATCAGCGGCGTGGTGATGCCGCTGCAGGATGGCAGCGACCGTCGCTGATACCCGGCGCCGGGGCGCGGCCGTCGAGGCGGCGGCGTGCGCCCGACTGTGCCGCGCCGGCCTGCGCGAGGTCGCCAGCAATGCCGGCAGCCGCGTCGGCGAGATCGACCTGGTGATGCTGGACGGCGAGACCCTGGTGTTCGTCGAGGTGCGATACCGCCGCGACAGCCGCTTCGGCGGCGGCGCGGCCTCGGTCGACGTGCACAAGCAGCGCAAACTCGTCCGCGCCGCGCAGGTGTTCCTGTCCCGCCATCCGCGGCATGCCAACCGGCCGTGCCGTTTCGACGTGGTCGATGCCAGCGGCGATCCCGACGCACCCCGGCTGGAGTGGATGCGCGACGCGTTCCGCGCGGACGATGCCTGACGCCATGACCCGCTGCCTGCCCGCGGAGCTCGACCGCGCGATGGCCACGCTGCTGGGCGATGGCTGGCGGACCGACCCCGGCGAGCGCCTGACGTACGGTTTCGACAATTCGCGCCGCGAAGCGATGCCCGATGCGGTCGCGTTGCCGCGCGACACCGCCCAGGTACTGGCGCTGGTCCAGGCCTGTCGCCGCCATGGCGTGCCCGTGGTGGCCCGTGGCCGCGGCACGAACACCACGGGGGCCGCGGTACCGGTGGAGGGCGGCATCGTGGTGTCGTTCGAGCGCATGGACCGCATCGTCGACATCCGCCCGGGCGACCGCTGCGCGGTGGTCGAACCGGGCGTATTGAATGGCGACCTGCAGGCGGCGCTCTCGCCGCATGGCCTGTTCTGGCCCCCCGACCCCACCAGCGCCGGCTACAGCACGGTCGGCGGCAACCTGGCCTGCAATGCCGGCGGCCCGCGCGCGGTGAAGTACGGCGCCAGCCGCGACAACATCCTCGCCCTGACCGCGGTCACCGGCGCGGGCGAACTCATCCGCTGTGGCAGCGCCACCACCAAGGGCGCCACCGGCTACGACCTCCAGCGCCTGCTGGTGGGCAGCGAGGGGACGCTCGCCCTGATCGTCGAAGCCACGCTACGCCTGGTGCCGGCGCCCGCCGCGCGCCGCGCGATCCGTGCGATCTACCGCGACGTGGCCTGTGCCGCCGAAGCCGTCGCGCGCCTGATGGCGCAGCCGGTCACCCCCTCGATGCTGGAGTTCATGGACCATCATGCCGTCCGCCTGGCGCGCGACGTGGGGAGCGCCGACCTCCCCGCCAACGCCGGCGCCCTGTTGATGATCGAGGCCGACGGGCCCGCCGCCACCCTGGCGCACGACATCGAAGCACTCAAGCGCGCAGCCACGGGCGAGGGCCTGGTGTCGATCGACGATGCCGCCGACGACGCATCGCGCGCGCGGCTCTGGGCCGCGCGCAAGGCCTTGTCGCCGTCGCTCCGCACGCTGGCGCCCGGCAAGATCAACGAGGACGTGGTGGTGCCGGTATCGCGCATCCCGGCCCTGGTCGACGGCGTGCAGGGGCTGGCCCGCGAGGCCCGCCTGCCCATCGTATGCTTCGGCCACGCCGGCAACGGCAACCTGCACGTCAACCTGATGTTCGACCCCGGCGATCCCGGCGAAAGCACGCGCGCAAGCGCCGCCATGGCGCGCGTCTTCGGGCTGGCGGTCGAGCTGGGCGGCACGCTGTCGGGCGAGCACGGGATCGGCCTCGCCAAACGCGATTTCATGGCCGCGGCGATCGACGCGCCGACGCTGTCGCTGATGCGCGCCATCAAGGGCCAGTTCGATCCGGACGGCATCCTCAACCCCGGGAAGCTGCTGCCACCCTGAGCCGCGCCGCCTCGAGGCTCACATCATCGCCAGCTCGGTGTTGCTCAGCGTGCGGTTGTAGTGATCGCGCATGGCGACCTTGCGTTCGAGGTCCTTGATGATGTGGCCGCTGAAATCCAGGCCGGTGAGGTCGTCGGCCATGTTGATCCCGCCCGGGGTGTCGACGTTGATCTCCATCATCTTGTCGCCGACGATGTCCAGGCCGGCGAAGTACATGCCGTCGCGCATCAGCTTGGGCGCGACGATGCTGGCGATGCGCAGGGCATCCTCGTCCGGCGTCGCCATCTCGTACTTGCCGCCCGCGCTGATGTTGCTGCGCGCGTCACCGCTGTCGTTGTAGCGGCGGATGCACGCATACGTGCCGTCCACTTCCAGGGGCCGGCCATTGAGCGTCAGCAGGCGCAGGTCGCCGTCCACCGCGCGCGGCAGGTACTCCTGCACGATGGCGTAGCCGTCGCGGGTCACGGCGTCGATCATCTGGTTGAGGTTGCCGCCGCTGTCGGGGCTCACCACGAACACGCTCTGCCCGCCCGAGCCTTGTAGCGGCTTGATCACGCCATGGCCGTCGTGCGCGGCGATGAAGGCCTTGATCTCCTCCGCGTCCAGGGTGATGCAGGTGACCGGGCGCACTTCTTCCGGGAAATGCTGGAAATAGGTCTTGTTGGAGGCGTCCGTCAGGTGCGTGGGGTCGTTCAGCACGATCACGTGCTTGAGCGCGGCGAGCTGGGCGAACAGCAGTCCGCTGTTCGGGGCCCAGGGCCGCTCGTTGACCTCGTCGGCCGGATCGCTGCGCAACATCAGCACGTCGAGCGCTTCGACCGATATCCGCTCCAGCTTCGCGTCGTCGGCCTGCAGGTCCGCCAGCAGCTCCGCGTCGTCGGCGTAATCCGTGCCACGCGGCCGGTGCGCGTGCGCACGTATCACGCCATTGCTGTCGTAGATGAAGCCACCCAGCCCGATCAGCGAAACCTCGTGCCCGCGGGCGATCGCCCGCCGCGCCAGGCGGATGGTGGTGAAGTTGTCTTTCTCGGTGGCCATGTCGTTGATGACGAAGCCAAGCTCGATGGCGGTTTCGGCGCGGTCGCTCATGCGTGGGGTTCCATGTGGAAGAAGTCGGCGATGCCGGTGTCGCGGCAGCGTTCGAGCCGCCCGGGAAATGCATCCCAGTGGGCATAGCGCGGCATCAGCCGCGGCGGGAGGGCCCAGCCGGCGGCCTCGAGCTTGTCGACGATCGCCAGGTGGGAGAGCGCGAATTTTCCGCGCAGCAAGGGTTCCAGTGACGCGCCTGCGTGCAGGTGGTGGATCAGGTCGCGCAGGCCGCTCAGGTAGACCGCATCCTTGGTCAGGCCGCCGCCGCGCAGCGCGCGCACCGCGACGTCGAAGGCCTCGTCGGTCGGCATGCCATGGGTGTCGTGCAGGCACTCGAAGATCGCGGGGATGCCCTCCCCCGCCACCGCCATGTCGACCGCGACCACCCGTGCCGCCAGCACGCGCAGGCGATCGCCGGGCAGGTAGCCGGCGAGGAACTCCGCCAGCACGCCCAGGCCCTCCTGCAACGCGTCGTAGTGCGCCAGCCCGACCTCGAGCTGGCGCAGCGGCTGGTGGCTGCCGTTGTAGCGGGTGACCACGTGGGTGCCGATCTCGTGTTGCACCAGGGGCTGGATGCGCGCGCGCGGCAACCGGATGGCGCCGTCGACGTAGAAGGTGCCGTGCGAGACCATCATCATCGAGCCGATGTCGGTGTCCACGACCACGTCGGCATTGAAGTCGGGGGCCTGCCCGCGGTACCACTCCAGCTCGGCCTCCACCGCCTCGACGACTTCGTCGATGCCGGCATCGGCCACCAGGGGGGTACCGTGCGGGACGCTGGCGAGGATCTCGTCGGCCAGCGCGCGCAGCCCGGCATCGACGCCACCGAACAGGTCGAGGCTGGCGTTGACGAAGCCTTCGGTGCCGCGCAGGCGGACCAGCTGCAGGTGCCGTTCCAGTTCACGCTGCTTCTCCGACAGCAGGCCCGACAGCAACGATGACTCGATGTCGTCCAGGGGCAGGCCGTCCAACCGGCGACGCGCGTCGTCCAGGTCGATTTCGAGGTCGATGTAGCGCAGCGGCGGCACCTCGCGGTGGCCGCTCGCCTCGAACGCATCCCACAGGCCGTCGTTGTCGATCGGCGACAGCGCCAGCAGCCAGTCGATGTCGCGGTCCAGCTCCACCAGCGCGGCATCCACGCGCGCGGCCACCGGGGGCAACGGCTGGACATCCGGCAGGATCGCGCTCACCGGCATGCGGTGAACTCCGGCCGTACCGCCGCGACCGCCGCCTGGAGGCCGCTGCGCAGGTCGTCGAGCACGGTGATGTCGGCCTGACCGCTCCATTCGTCCATGTAGAACTTCTTGTATTCCAGCGACACCGCGCAGACCTTGTCGCCGTAGCGGGCGTACAGCCATTCGGGGAAGTGGCCGCCGCCGTCGTAACGGACGTTCTCGCGCACGTCGAGGCGGCGTCCGCCGGCCGGATGCTCGCGCAGGGCCCCGACGAGGCGCTCGACCGCATCGCCCCATCGGCTACGGTCGAGCGTGGTGGCGCCCACGTCGATGTCGGGATTGCCGCCCGCGGGCGCGGGCGGGGCATCGGCACCGTCCCGGCGGTGGTTGTAGCTGTGGATGTCCAGCAGCAGCACGCAGCCCCATCGGTCGATCAGGCGCTCCATCAACTCCGCGACCATCGCGTAGAAGCGGTCGTGGGCGGCGAGCGACGTGGCCAGCTCGTGCTCCGGCAGCGGGCCTTTCCAGACCTTCAGGCCCCAGGTGTCATCGGGATTGGTCGAAAGCGCCAGGTCGCGTGGCCGGTTGAGGTCGACCTGGAAGCGCGAGGCGCGGATGCGCAGGCGGACGTCGCCGGCCGGCAGCAGCGCGGCGGTCATCGGGTCCTCCTCGCGCATGCGACCTTCTTCGCTGACGGCCAGGTGCGGGAGAAGCGACGCGCGCATGCGGTGGCCATCGTGGATGGCCGTGGCCACGACCGGGCCGTCGCCGATCACCAGGTCCCAGTCATCGTCCCGGGCGTCGAGCACCAGCCTGTCGCCGACGGAAAAGAACGGGGGGTGGGAAGCAGTCTCGTCCATGGCCCGATGCTTCCACCGGGGGTATGAGGAGTCCGTGAGCAACTGAACGCGGCGTTCAAGTTGCGCCCTCCCTGCGTGGGGCGACGCCGGGGCCTGCTAGGCGGACGCGCCCGGATCGAAGTGGACGTAGCCGCGCCTGCCGACGTGGCACTCCCCGCCCTCGCCTGCCCCGTCGATGTCGCGATCGAACACGCGCACGCGCTCACCGACCCCGACCTGGCCGATCCGGCTGAGCGACACCCCCGAGGCGACGGCGCAGCGCTCGATATCCAGCCGCGCGCCGGGGGGCGCCGTGAACCCCAGTTCATAATCGTCGCCGCCACCGAGCTGGAACTGCCGGCGCGCCTTTTCGCCGACGGCGGCGGACAGCGCCGGGGAAACCGGCAGCGCACGCATCCACACCTGCATGCCGACGCCGCTGGCTTCGCAGACATGGTCCAGGTCGGCGAGCAGGCCATCGGAGATGTCGATGGCGGCATTCACCCGGCCCGCCAGCATCCGGCCCAGGGCCACCCGGGGGCTGGGCCGGTCGAGGCGGTCGCGCAGCCAGCGCCGTTCGCCGGCCGTGCCGCCGATGGCCCCGTCCGCGTCATCGGTCGCGAGGACGACGCGCAGGCCTGCCGCCGCGTCGCCCAGCGTGCCCGAGACCCAGACGTCGTCGCCGACCTGCGCGGCGTCCCTGCGCAAGGCGCGCCCGGGTTCGACGAAGCCGTGCACGGTCACGCACACCGACAAGAGACCCCGCGTGGTATCCCCGCCCACCAGGGCCACCCGATGCTCGGCGGCCAGGGCCAGGAAGCCGTCGAGGAAGCCGTCCAGCCATGCCGCGTCGCGTCCGGGCAACGACAGCGACAGGGTGCACCACGCCGGCTCGGCCGCCATCGCGGCCAGGTCGGAGAGATTGACCGCAAGCGCCTTCCAGCCGATGTCGGCGGGCGCGGTATCGGCGGGGAAATGCACGCCGGCGTTGAGGGTGTCCATCGCCACGACCAGCTGGCGCCCCGGCGGGACCCGCAGGACCGCGGCGTCGTCGCCGATACCGAGCACGACGTCATCCCGGCCGCCGGCACGTCGCCGGATGCGTCCGATCAGGTCGAACTCGGTCGGCTCAGGCGCGGTGCCGGGCATCGGCCACCTCCAGGGCGGGGGCGGCGTGGCGCCCTGCGCGAGGACGCTTCGACCGGCGCGCCAGCGGGCACCCCACCGCCGGGCCGGCCTCAGCCGCCGCGGGGGGCGCTCACCTCGACGGCACGCCATTCGGCCGCCGCGTGGTCGAGCACGCCGTTGACGTAGGTATGGCCGTGCTCGGTCCCGAACTTCTTGACGCTCTCGATGGCCTCGTTGATGACCACGCGGTACGGCACGTCGGGGCGGTGGCGCAGCTCGTAGGCGGCGATGCGCAGGCCGGCGCGTTCGATCGGGTCGACCTCCTCGACCGTACGGTCCAGGAACGGCAACAGGGCCGTGTCGATGTCCTTCAGATGCTGGTCGACGCCGGTCACCAGGTCCTCGAAGTAGGCCAGGTCGGCCTGCTCGCGGGCCTGCTCGTGGGCGAACTGTGCCAGCACGTCGCGCACCGGCGCGCCCGACAGCTGCCAGGCATACACGGCCTGCAGCGCACGGCGACGGGCGCGCGAACGGGCGACCGGGTCGATGCCATCGGCGCGACGGCGGTTCACGACGCCTGCTCCAGCAGCGCGTCGACCGGCACGTCGAAGCCGGCGGGGAGTTGCGAGAGCAGGTGCGCCATCTCGATCGCGACCAGCGCCGCCTCCTCGCCCTTGTTGCCGTGGCTGCCGCCGGCGCGGGCCTCGGCATCCTCGAAGCCGTCGACCGCCAGCACGCCATTGGCGACCGGCACGCCGTAGTCCAGCGACACCCGCATCAGCGCATCCGAGCATCCATCGGCGACCTGCTCGTAGTGGCGGGTATCGCCGCGCACCACGCAGCCCAGCGCCACGATCGCGGCATGGCCGCCGGCCGAGGCGAGCCGATCGGCGGTCACCGGGATCTCCCATGCACCGGGCACGCGGATGACGTCCACGGCGTCCTCCGACACGCCATTGTCGGTGAAGGTCTTGCGCGCACCGGCCACCAGGGTGTCGGTGATGCGCGGGTTCCAGCGGCTGGCAATGATCGCGTAGCGCGCGCCCGGGGGGCTGCGCAGATCGCCTTCGATATGGGACATGGGCGTTCGGGGGTCGTGTTCGTCTAAGGATGTCAGTTTAGCGGCTAGTTCATGACAAGCGGTGACGGCGGCGCCGGGCCGGTTCAGGACTCGACGTACTCCACCACTTCCAGCCCGAATCCGGCCAGCCCGACCTGCTTGCGCGGCGTGCCCAGCACCCGCAGCTTGCCCAGGCCCAGGTCGGCGAGGATCTGCCCGCCGGCGCCGTTGCGGCGCCATTCGCCCAGGGCGTGTTCGCGACCGCCAGCGGCCTCGGCGGCGGCGTCCACCGCCTCGTGCGGCAGCGACGAGCGGATGCGGCGCAGCAGCGCGTCGGGCGTGGCGCCATCGCCCAGCAGCACCAGGGCGCCGCGTTCTTCGGCCGCGATGGTGGCGAGCACGTCGCCGACCGCGGGTCCGAAGTCCGGGCGCCGCCAGTGCAGCACGTCGGCCAGGGGGTTCTGCACGTGGACGCGGACGAGGGTCGGGATCGACGCCACCGGCTCGCCGCGCAGCAGGGCGAAGTGCAGCCCATGGTCGAGGCGGTCGCGGTAGGTGACCAGCTGGAACTCGCC
>JAUIJO010000110.1 GCA_030431185.1 Gammaproteobacteria bacterium
GCGCGAGCGCATGGAAGACGGACTGGTGGCGTCCCTGGAGGACTACCACCGCGACTACGGCCTGGACACGGGCCGCCTTGCGCGCGCCAACGCCGACGCCGTGGTGATGCACCCCGGTCCGATGAACCGCGGCGTGGAGATCACCGACGAGGTCGCCGATGGCCCGCAGTCATGGGTGTTGCGCCAGGTCGGCAACGGCGTGGCGGTGCGCATGGCGGTGCTGGAAGCCCTGCTCGGCAGCCCCACCCGGTAAGGCAGGCCTGCCGGGCTGCTTCATGGCCCGGCCGGCTCGGAAGGCTCGCGGCGCTGGGCGAACAGCCAGGGCCAGAGCGCCGGCGTCTCCGTATAGGCCGGATCCCAGGCGTTGTGGTCGGCTTCGGGGAACTCGGTGTAGCGCACGTCGGCGGTGCTGACTTCGTCGAAGGCGCGCGCCAGCATCCGGTCGTCGTGCGGGGGGACCACCGTGTCCTGCGTGCCGTGGAAGATCCATACCGGGACGTGCGACAGCCGCTCGGCGACACGGGCGTAGGGATCGGCCTCGCCGGCGACGGCGGTGACTTCCAGGTCGCGTTCGGGGCGGATCCGCTTGACGGCGCCGCAGACCGGCACCAGGGCGGCGAAACGCCCGGGCTCGGCCAGCGCGATCTCCCATACGCCATAGCCCCCCATCGACAAGCCGGTGAGATAGGTGCGCTCGGGATCTCCGCCGAATTCAAGCGTGGCGGCATCCAGGGCGGCGATCGCGCCGCGGGCATTGGCGCCCTGCCACTCCTGGTCGTCGGGCACCTGCGGGAACACCACGATGGCCGGGAAGGTATCGGCATGCGCGCGCAGGTACGGGCCCAGGCCGACCTGCGTCGGCCTGGCTCCGTCGTCGCCCCGTTCGCCCGAGCCATGCAGGAACAGGATGACGGGCGCGCGGTCGGTGCGCGCCGACGTCGCGGGCACGAACACCTGGTAAGTGCGTCGCGTGCCATCGACATCGACCTGCCGCGTCACGAAGCCGTCGCCCGGTTCGCTGGGGGCCATGCTGGCGCAGCCGGTCAGCGCCAGTAGCACCGCGATGCACGCGGCGGCGAATGGCGGGATGCAGGACGGTCGGACCATGGAGTGCTCCGGAGTGGCACGCGGGGACTCCAGCATGACATCGCCCGTGTCCAGTGTCGCGGCCCGCGCCACGGCAGCGCGCAGCCCGCCATCGTCAGCCCAGCAGGATCAGGGTGGCGAGCCCGAGGAAGGTGAAGAACCCCAGCACGTCGGTCACCGTCGTCAGGAAGATGCCGCTGGCCAGCGCCGGATCGAAACCCAGGCGCTTGAGGGTCAGCGGCACCAGGACGCCGGCGGTCGCGGCGAACAGGAGATTGAGGGTCAACGAGGTGGTGATCACCATGGACAGCTTCGGGTCGCCGAACCAGAACCAGACGATGAGGCCCAGCAGCAAGCCCAGCGACAGGCCATTGAGCAGGGCCAGCCGGACCTCCTTCCACAGCAGCACGCCGACGTTGGACGAGCCGACCTGGCCCAGCGCGAGGCCGCGGATCATCAGGGCCAGCACCTGGGTGCCGGCATTGCCGCCCATGCCGGCGACGATGGGCATCAGCACGGCCAGGGCGACGATCTTCTCGATCGTCGTCTCGAACTGGCCGACCACGCTGGCGGCCAGGAACGCGGTGCCCAGGTTGATCGTCAACCAGATCAGCCGGCGGCGCATGGCGCGCCGGATCGGGCTGAAGAGGTCTTCGTCCTCGTCCAGGCCGGCGGCGCCCAGCGCCTGGTGTTCGGCGCGATCGCGGATGATGTCGACCACGTCATCGATGGTGATCCGCCCGAGCAGCACGTTGCCGTCGTCGACCACCGGCGCACTCAGCCAGTCGTGGTCGGAGAACTGTCGGGCGACTTCGTAGTCGGACTCGTCGACGTCGATGGCCGGCTGTTCGTCGTCGATCAGTCGGTTGATCGGGTCGCTGGGTTCGCAGGTCAGCAGCGAGGCGAGGGCGATGCGTCCCAGGTACTGGTGGCGGCGGCTGACCACGTACAGGTGGTCGGTGTGCTCGGGCAGCTCCCCGCGCAGGCGCAGGTAGCGCAGTACGACGTCGACGGTGGTGTCGGCCCGCACCGTCACCACATCGGGGTTCATCAGGCGGCCGGCGGTGTCCTCCGGATACGAGAGCACCTGCTCCAGGCGTTCGCGGTTCTCGCGATCCATCGACTTGAGCACTTCGTCGATGACCGTGTCCGGCAGGTCTTCGACCAGGTCGGCCAGGTCGTCGATGTCGAGGTCTTCGACCGCGGCGACGATTTCGTCGGGGTCCATCTCGGCGAGCAGGCTTTCGCGCACCTCGTCGCCGACGTGGACCAGCACTTCGCCGTCGTCTTCCGGATCGACCAGGCCCCAGACCACGGTGCGCTTGGCCGGCGGCAGCGATTCGAGCAGGTTGCCGATCTCCGCCGGCGACAAGGTGTTGACCAGGCGCTTGACCGGCCCCAGCCGCCCGCTGTCCAGCGCGTCCGAGAGCAGGCGCAGCTGGCGCGCGGTTTCAGAGCCGGTCTGCATGAGCAGCATGCTCCACGCGGCGGCCCGACGGCCCTGGGACGGGCGGGAGCGATGCGGTTCCTGCGGCACAGGCGACCAGGCTCTCGTTGCGGACGACTTCGGCCATGCAGTGCTCCGGGTGGGGCAGACGGAACCGCAGGGGCTTCCGGCCGGGGACGGGCTTCGCTGTGGATCGGATCATCGGGCCGCGCGTCCTTGGCGCCCGCAGCGCATTATCGCTGTTGCGCGGGAGGCTGCACACCCCGCGCGCGGCGGATGGCCTCAGCCGACGGGCGTGCAGGCGGCCATCCAGCGTTCGATCGCGGGGCGATCGCGCGCGCGCAGCAGGGAGGCCCCACGCGCGCGCAGCACGCCCAGGTCGTGCCGCCGGATGGTTTGCCGCAGTTCCAGCAGGGTGCCCGGATGCAGGCTGAACTCCATCAGCCCCAGCGCCAGCAGGAGCGGCGCGAACGTCGGGTCGCCGGCCATCTCGCCGCAGACCGACACCGGGACGTCGCGCGCCTGGGCGAGCCGGATCACGTCGCGCATGAGCCGGATCACCGCCGGGTGCAGCGGCGTGTACAGCTCGCCGAGCGCTTCGTTGATGCGATCGGCGGCCAGCAGGTACTGGACCAGGTCGTTGGTGCCGATCGAGAGGAAGTCGACGTCGTTGATGAAACTGCCCAGCGCGATCGCCGCGGCCGGGACCTCGATCATCGCGCCGACCAGCACGTGGTCGGCGATCATGTGGCCTTCCTGGCGCAGTTCCCCGTCGACCCGGGCCAGGTGCTTGCGCACCGCCAGGATCTCCTCGCGGCTGCTGACCATCGGCAACAGGATCCGCAAGGGGCCGTAGCCGGAGGCGCGCAGCAGGGCGCGCAGCTGGGTATGCATGACCTCCGGGCGCGCCAGCGACAGGCGCACCCCGCGCAGGCCGAGGGCGGGGTTGGGTTCGTCGCGCAGGGCCAGGCCGGTGCGGTCGGCCTTGTCCGCGCCCAGGTCCACGGTGCGGATGGTGACCGTGCGGCCGGTCATGCCCAGGACGACGTCGCGATAGGCGCGGAACTGTTCTTCCTCGTCGGGCAGTTCGTTCCGCTGCAGGAACAGGAACTCGGTGCGGTACAGGCCGATGCCCGCCGACCCCAGCGAGTGCGCTTCGGCGACGTCCTCGCGCGATTCGGCATTGGCGTAGAGCCGGATGTCGATGCCATCGGCCGTGCGCGTGGGTTCGCGTCGCAGCCGGTGCAGTTGCTTGCGCTCGCGCTTCTGCTCGCGGACCCGCGCGCGGTGGCCGCGCAGGTCGTCCGCGTTCGGCTCCAGCACCACCAGGCCGGTGGCGCCGTCGATCATGAGGGTGTCGCCGTCGTTGATCTTCTGCAGGACATGGGCCGTGCCCACGACGAGCGGGAGATGCAGGCTGCGCGCGAGGATCGCGCTGTGCGACAGGTGGCTGCCCGAGGCGGTGACGATCGCCATGACGCCCTGGGCCTGCAGCTGGGCGATCTCCGCCGGGGCGACCGAGTCGGTCACCAGGATGTCGCCCGCGACGCCCTGCAGCTCGCCTTCGCGGCGATGCAGGGCCGCGTGGATGCGGCCGATCACCTGGTCGATGTCCTCGATGCGGCTGCGGAAGTAGGCGTCGTCCATCTCCTGGAACACCGCCGCGATGCGGTCGCGTTGCAGCCGCAGTGCGTAGTCCGCCGAGTAATGGCCGGTGCGGATCAGCGCGTCCAGCCCCTGCAGCAGTTCCGGGTCGTCCAGCAGCAGGGTATGCAGGTCGAGGAATTCACCGACTTCGTGCGCGAGTGCGCCATGCAGGCGCTCGCGAAGCGATTGCATTTCGCCGCGGACGGCGTCGATGGCGGCATGGATGCGCGCGAGCTCGGACTCGACGGCCTCGGTCGGGATCAGCTCCTCGTCGACCTGCAGTGCGTGCGGCAGGCGGACGCGGGCGCGGCCCAGCACGCTTCCGCGCGAGGCGCCGTTGCCGTTGAACTCCTGTCGCATCCAGGGCCTTCCTCAGGCGTCTTCGTCGAAACGACGGTCGAACAGGGCGACGATGGCGTCGGTGGCCGCGGTTTCGTCGTCGCCGTCCACGCGCAGTTTCACCGGCGTGCCCTGGCCGGCGGCGAGCAGCATCACGCCCATGATGCTCTTGGCGTTCACCTCGCGACCCTTCGCGGTCAGGGTCGCGGTGCTCCGGTAGGCCGACAGGACCTGCACGAGCTTGGCGGTGGCCCGGGCATGCAGGCCCAGGCGGTTGGAGACGGTCAGTTCACGTTCGATCATGGGGGATTCCTCGGGCCGTCTTCAGCATCTTCCAGTCAGGCATCGTCCAATATGACACCGTTGCGTGCGCCAGCGGAAGCAACCGCGGGCAGTTCGTCCAGTTCGAGCTCCGCGTAGTTCATCACCCTCAGCAGCATGGGCAGGTTCAATGACGAGACGCGACGCACCGGCGTGCCCAGGCACGCGACCCGCGCGGCGACGTTGCTCGGGGTGGCGCCGTAGAGGTCGGTGAGCACCAGCACGCCCTGGCCGCCGTCCACCCGGCGCAGTGCGGCGCTGGCCTGGGGCAGGAGCGCGTCGGGATCGGCGTCGAAGGGCACTTCGAAGGCTTCCGCCTTCAATGGCAGCGTCGACAGCAGGCGCGAGGCCACCGCCAGCAGCGTGCTGCCGATGCCTTCATGGGTCACGAGTAGGATGCCGACGCTCATGGAGACAACTTAGCAGAGCCGGGCGGCGCCCCGGTAGCGCGATCGGCGCGCCCGGAGGCGCGAGCGACCGTTCAGTCGAGTTCGCGGTGGTGCACGGCGACTTCCTCCCAGCCCTGCGAACGCGCCCGCTCGGCCATGTTCTCGGCGAGGTAGACCGAGCGGTGGCGGCCGCCGCTGCAGCCGAACGCGACCGTGACATAGCTGCGGGTGGTGTCCCGGGTCATGCGCGGCAGCCAGGTGTCGAGGAAGTCCCCGACCTGGCCTGCGTACTGCGCGACCTCGGCTTGTTGTTCCAGGTACTCGCGGATCGCCGGGTCCCGGCCCGACAGGGGCCGCAGGCTCGCGTCCCAGTGGGGATTCGGCAGGCCGCGGGCGTCGAACACGAAATCCGCGTCGGCGGGCACCCCGTGGCGGTAGGCGAAGGACTCGAACAGCAGCGAGACGGTGTTGTCGCTGCCCAGGCCGAACGCGGTGATGATGTGGCGGCGCAGCTGGTGCACGTTCATCTCGCTGGTGTCGACGATCACGTCGGCCAGCCGCTGCAGCGGTCGCGAGACCTGGCGTTCCAGCGAGATCGCGTCGCGCAGCGGCAGGCCGAGGCGGCTGAGCGGATGCCGGCGACGGGTGTCGGCGTAGCGGCGCAACAGCACTTCGTCGCGGCTTTCGAAGTAGACCAGCCGGGGATCGAAGCCCAGCCGGCCCACGGCGGCCAGCCAGTCGGGCATGTGGCTGAGGTCGTTGTGCCGGTTGCGCACGTCGATCGCGACGCCCAGCTTGGGCGGCGCGCCATCGTCGTTCTTCACGCTGCGCACGAAGTCGGGCAGCAGGTCCGCTGGCAGGTTGTCGACGCAGTAGTAGCCCAGGTCCTCGAGGGTCTTGAGCGCCACCGACTTGCCCGAGCCGGACATGCCGCTCACGATCACCAGGGCGGGCGTGCCCGTGCCGTCGGTCGCCGTGGGGGTGGGGGTGGTCATGAGTCGCCGCGCTCCAGGAAGTTGCTGTGGCGTGCGATGAACGCGGCCGCCGGGTCCATCCCCTTCATCCGCAGGCTGTGCAGCCGGGTGGCGGCTTCGGCGAGGACGGCGAGGTTGCGGCCGGGCATCACCGGCAGGGTGATGGTCGGCACGTCGAGGTCGAGGATGCGGCGGGTGCCGCTGTCGCCGGTCAGGCGCTCGATGCCGCTGGGCAGCGGGTCCTGCATCGGCTTGGTCAGGTGGACGACCAGGCGCAGGTACTTGTTGCTCTTGATGGCGGTGTCGCCGAACATCTCGCGGATGTTCAGCACGCCCAGGCCGCGGACTTCCAGCAGGTCCTGGAGCATGTCCGGGCAGGTGCCGTCCAGCACGTCCGGCGCGATCTGGGTGAACTCCGGCGCGTCGTCGGCGACCAGGCGGTGGCCGCGGGTGACCAGCTCCAGCGCGAGCTCGCTCTTGCCCGAGCCCGACTCGCCGGTGATCAGCACGCCGATCGAATAGATTTCCATGAACACGCCATGCAGGGTGACGCGCGGCGCCAGCGTGCGGGCCAGGTGGTATTGCATGTGGTTGAGCAGTTCGTGCCCGCGACGGGGCGACACCCACAGCGGCGTGCCCGATTCCTCGGCGGCATCGCGCAGGTCCTCGGGGCAGTGCTGCTGCTTGCTGATGACCATCGCCAGTGGACGGTACTGGATGATCTTCTCGATCGTCTCCCAGCGCTGCCGGGAATCCAGGCCGTCCAGCCAGGTCAGCTCCTCCGTGCCCAGGATCTGCACCTTGTTGGGGTAGATCGTGTTGAGGTAGCCGGCCAGCGAGGGTCGGCGCGCGACGGTCTGCACGGCCTCGAGCATGCGCTCGCCGCCGGTCTCGCCGGCGATCCAGCGCAGGTCCAGCCGTTCGCGCTGCTGTTCGAACAGTTCGGCTGCACTGATGCTGGCGTTCATCCGCCGCACTCCCTGGTCAACGTCATGGTGGGCCCGCGTCCGTCATGCCGCCGACTGGTAGTGGCCGGCATCGAGGAGCTGGTGCTCGAGTGCCGCCTGGTCCTTCGCGGCCCGCAGGGCGGTGCAGGAGGCGGGGCTGCCGAGGCGGTCGGCGATGGCTGCCAGCCGGCGCAGGTGGGCTTGCACGTTGGCCTCTTCGACCGCCATCGCGAACACCAGGTCGACTCCGACGCCATCGACCGCGGCGAAATCGACCGGGTGGGGCAGGCGCAGGAACACGCCCACGTCTTCGGCGAGTCCGGGCATCCGCGCGTGCGGGATGGCGATGCCGAAGCCGATCCCGGTGCTGGCCATCGCCTCGCGCTGGACCAGCAGGTGTTCGACGCGGGGCGCGTCCAGGCCGCCGTGCCGGGCGAGCAGGCCGGCGGCAAGTCCGAGTACGTCCGCGCGGGTGGACGCCGGCGTCGCGTCGTCGACGAGGACGACGCGTCCGGGGGCGAGCAGCGGTCGGAAAGGCATGCGGTCTAGAGGTTGAACTCACCGGTGCGGGCGAGACTCTCGCCGCGGTGGTGGTCGACCTTCTTCTCCTTGTGCTTCATCAGCAGCCGGTCGAGCTTGTCGGCCAGCAGGTCAATGGCGGCGTACATGTCGACGGCATTGGCGTCGGCGTGCAGGGTGCGCCCGGCGACGATGACCGTCGCTTCGGCACGGTGGTCGGGCTTGTCCAGGCTGAGCTGCGCCTTGATGTCCAGGGGTTGCTCGTAGTGGCGCTCCAGTCGCGCCAGTTTGGTCTCCACGTAGTCGCGCAGGGCCGGTGTCACGTCGATCTGTTGGCCGTGGGTTTCGATACGCATCGCTGACCTCCTGTTCATCACTGGGGAGTAGTGGCTACAGCATCGCACGATCCCCGCGAAATGGTGAGTGCGGATCCACCCTCCCGGGCATCCCGTTCCGCGCCAGGCGTTCACGCGAACCTCACGCAGTCGCCGCGGGCTCGGGCTCAGGCGATCCGGACGCGGTCCTGCGAAGAGGGGATGTTCATCGCCTCGCGGTACTTGGCCACGGTCCGGCGCGCGACCGGGACCCCGGTCGACTTGAGCGAGGCCGCCAGGCGGGCATCGGAGAGGGGCTTTCGGGGGTCCTCGCCCTCGATCAGCTGGCGGATCATGGCCTGGATCGCCGTGCTGGAGGACTCACCGCCGCTGTCGTTGCTCACCCCGGACGCGAAGAACGCACGCAGCGGCACCGTGCCGCGCGGCGTGCGGGCGTACTTGCGCGAGATCGCGCGCGAGACGGTGGATTCGTGCATGCCGATCTCGGCGGCGACCTCGCGCAGGGTGAGCGGGCGCAGGGCACTGTCGCCGAACTCCAGGAAGCCCGCCTGCTGCTTGATCAGGCACTGGGCGACCTTGAGCAGGGTCTCGCCCCGGGCCTCCAGGCTCTTGAGCAGCCAGCGCGCTTCCTGCAAGTGGCCCCTGAGATAGCTGGCGTCCGAGGCGCTCGCACCGCGGATCATGCCTTCGTAGCCGCGGTGGATGGTGATGCGCGGCCGCATGCTGTCGGCCAGGCTGACCCGCCACAGGCCATGCTGCCGCCAGATCACGACGTCCGGCGCGACATAGGTGTCATGGTCGGTCGCGCCGATCTGCGAGCCGGGCCGGGGGTCGAGCGTGCGCAGCAGCTGCACGGCGACCTCGACCTCGTCCGGGTCGAGTTTCATCTCGCTGGCCAGGCCCTTCGTGCCGACCTTGGCCAGCTTCTGCAAGGGACCATTGGCGAGGGTGTGGGCAAGCGCCTTGCCCGGGGTGTCGTCCGACAGGGGCTGCAACTGCAGGCGCAGGCATTCGCCGAGGTCGCGGGCACCGACCCCGACCGGGTCGAAGCGCTGGATCGTATGCAGCACCGCGATGATTTCGTCTTCGCTGGCGTTGATGGCCGGGGCCAGCGACTGGGCGATGGCATCCAGCGGCTCACGCAGGTAGCCGTCGTCCTCGATCGCCTCGATCAGCGTCGCGCCGATGCTGCGGTCGCGCGCCGAGAGCGGACTGAGATGGAGCTGCCACAGCAGGTGGTCGTGCAGGGTGTCGTCGTCCACGACCTGCTCGGCCATGGTGTCCGCGCCGCTGTTGTCGGCCGGGCCGATGCGTTCGTACCAGGGCTCGCCGTCGGTGGGGCCCCATTCCTCGACCCCCTCGTGCGCGCCGTCGCCGCCCGGTGCCTCGCCATTGCCCTCCGAGGGCGCGTCCTGGGACGCGCTGATGCTGCTCTCGGTCCAGTCCAGCAGGGGATTGCTTTCGACCGCCTCCACGAGCTCCAGCTCCAGCTCGGTGGCCGACAGCTGCAACAGGCGTATGGCCTGACGCAACTGCGGCGTCATGACCAGGTTCTGTCCCAGGGAAGCTTGGAGGCGCGGTTTCATGTCCTATCGCGAATGCATGGCCAGTCGGAAGCGGCGGAACGGCCCTTCCGGCGGGCGACCGGGCGACCCGGCGTCCCCGCGCGCAGGGCTCGGGTCACCGGGGCGTTCCAGCCATCCAGCGTCAAAGACGGAATGTATCCCCGAGGTACACGCGGCGCACATCCGGATTGGCCAGCAGCGCGTCCGGAGCCCCCTGCGCGAGCACGCCACCTTCGTTGAGGATATACGCGCGGTCGCAGATTCCCAAGGTCTCGCGCACGTTGTGGTCGGTGATGAGCACGCCGATGCCCCGATTCTTGAGGTGGCTCACGATCCGCTGGATCTCCCCGACCGAGATCGGATCGACGCCCGCGAAGGGCTCGTCGAGCAGCATCAGGCGGGGGCGGGCGGCCAGCGCGCGGGCGATCTCGACCCGGCGGCGCTCGCCGCCCGAGAGGCTGGCACCCAACTGGTCGGCGACGTGGGTCACCTGCAGTTCGTCCATCAGGCTGGCCAGTTCGCGCTCGCGGCCGGCC
>JAUIJO010000340.1 GCA_030431185.1 Gammaproteobacteria bacterium
CCGAGGAAATGCTCAAGCATTTCATCCGCAAGGTGCACAAGTCGCGGTTCCTGCGTCCGAGCCCGCGCGTGCTGGTCTGCGTCCCCTGCGGCTCGACCAACGTCGAGCGCCGCGCGATCAAGGAATCGGCCGAGGAGGCCGGCGCGCGCGACGTCTTCCTCATCGAGGAGCCGATGGCGGCCGCGATCGGTGCCGGCATGCCGGTGACCGAGGCGCGCGGCTCGATGGTCGTCGACATCGGCGGCGGCACCTCCGAGGTCGCGGTGATCTCCTTGAACGGCATCGTCTACTCCGCGTCCGCCCGCATCGGCGGCGACCGCTTCGACGAAGCGATCATCAATTACGTGCGCCGGACCTACGGCACCCTCATCGGCGAGGCCACGGCCGAGCGCATCAAGCTCGAGATCGGTTGCGCCTGCCCTCAGGAGGACGCCCGCACCATGGAAGTCTCCGGCCGAAACCTGGCCGAGGGCGTGCCCAAGATGGTGACCCTCAACGCCAACGAGGTGCTCGAGGCCCTGCGCGAACCGCTGTCGGGCATCGTCGCGGCCATCCGCCTGGCGCTTGAGCAGACCCCGCCGGAGCTGTGCGCGGACGTCGCCGAGCGCGGCATCGTGTTGACCGGCGGTGGCGCGCTGCTGCGCGACCTCGACAAGCTGATCAGCGAGGAAACCGGCCTGCACGTGCAGGTCGCCGACGATCCCCTGACCTGTGTCGCCCGTGGCGGCGGCCGCGCGCTCGAGCTGGTCGACATGCACGGCAACGATTTCTTCGCGCCTGAGTGATGGCGCGAGGGGGGACGGGGGTGGGGACCCGGCGAGGGGGTGACGCCCCGCTGGACCCGCCCGGTTCCCCGGCATCGGCCCCGGCATCGGCCCCGGTCGACCCATCCGCCCCCGCGGGAACGGGCGCGGCCCCAGAATCCCGCATTCCTCTTTTCGGCTCCTAGCAGTGCCTTCATACGCCGGCCCCAATCCGCCCCAACGCTCCGGCGACGTCGCCGGGACGCTGCGGTTGCTGGCCTACCTGGCGGTGGCGCTCGTGCTGATCGTGCTGGACCACCGCGGCGCGTGGCTGGACAAGGCGCGCGACCAGGCCACCCTGCTGGTGCAGCCCTTGTGGATGGTGGCGGGATGGCCCGGGCAGCTCGCCGACAAGGTGCAGTCCGACGCCGGCACCCTGACCCGCCTGACCGCCGAGAATGCGCGCCTGCGCAACGAAGCGCTCGTCAACAACGCCCGCCTGGCGCGACTGCAGGCCGTCTCGGCCGAGAACGTGCGCCTGCGCGAACTGATGGGCGCGGCCGAGCAGGGAGGGCTGGACGTGCAACTGGCCCCGATCCTCGACATCGACCTCGACCCCACCCGTCAGCGGCTCGTGCTCGATGCCGGCAGCAGCGACGGCGTGCACATGGGCCAGAGCGTGATCGACGCCGGTGGCCTCATGGGGCAGGTGATCGAGACCACGCCGATGCACGCCACGGTGCTGTTGCTGACCGACGCATCGCATGCGCTGCCCGTCACCGACGCGCGCAGCGGCGTGCGCGTGGTCGCCTACGGCACCGGCCGCAGCGACCGCCTGGCCCTGCAGAGCATCCCGATGTCCAGCGACATCAAGGTCGGCGATACGGTCGTGACCTCGGGGCTGGGCGGGCGTTTCCCGGCCGGTTTCGTGGTCGGCACCATCACCCAGCTGCAGCCCGACGAGAGCCGTGCCTTCCTGGTGGGCGACGTGGAGCCCGCCGCGCAGCTGGACCGGGGGCGCAACGTGTTGCTGGTCAGGGCGGTCGCGCCGCCGCCCCGGCCCGCCGCGGAGGACACCGGGCCGGACGAGGCGCCGGCCGGGGACCCCGCCGCCGTCCCCGACACGGGCGCGGCCCCGGGCG
>JAUIJO010000341.1 GCA_030431185.1 Gammaproteobacteria bacterium
CCGGTGCTGCGCGGCTTGCGCCTGCATTGAGCGGCGCAAGCCGCCGGCGGGATGGCGAGCGCTCATCCCGGCCCGGCTACAATGGCCCCATGTCCCGCCCCGCTGCCACGATGAACGCCACGCCGCTGC
The DNA here is from genome assembly GCA_030431185.1 of Gammaproteobacteria bacterium. Taxonomy (GTDB): domain Bacteria; phylum Pseudomonadota; class Gammaproteobacteria; order Xanthomonadales; family Xanthomonadaceae; genus Marilutibacter. The sequence goes on from JAUIJO010000341.1 coordinate 130, forward strand.
CCTGCGCCACCCCCGACTTCGGTCCTTCGCCCCGGCGCGATACCCATGGCGTGGCGATTGGACCGGTCCAGGTCGGCGGCGGCGCACCGGTGGTGGTGCAGTCGATGACCAACACCGATACCGCCGACGTCGCCTCCACCGTGAAGCAGGTGGCCGAGCTGTGGCGGGCCGGCTCGGAGATGGTCCGGGTGACGGTCAATACCGTCGAGGCCGCCGCCGCGGTGCCGCGCATTGTCGACAAGCTGGCGATGATGGGGATCGAAGTGCCGATCATCGGCGACTTCCACTACAACGGCCACCAGTTGCTCACCGCCGAACCTGCCTGCGCCGAGGCGCTGGCCAAGTACCGCATCAACCCGGGCAACGTCGGCTTCGGCAAGAAGAAGGACAGCCAGTTCGCGACCTTGATCGAGCTGGCGATCCGGCACGGCAAGCCGGTGCGCATCGGCGCCAACTGGGGTTCGCTCGACCAGGCGCTGGCGACCCGACTGATGGACGAGAACGCCGCGCTCGCGCAACCGCGCGAAGCCGGCGAGGTGCTGCGCGAAGCCCTGATCCGCTCGGCCCTGGATTCCGCCGCGCGCGCCGAGGAGATCGGCCTGGCGGCAGACCGCATCATCCTCAGTGCCAAGGTCAGCGGCGTGCAGGAGCTGATCGCGGTCTACCGCGAACTGGCCCGCCGCGGCCGCTACGCGCTGCACCTGGGCCTGACCGAGGCCGGCATCGGCAGCAAGGGCATCGTCGCCTCGAGCGCCGCGCTGGCGGTGCTGATGCAGGAAGGCATCGGCGACACCATCCGCATCTCGCTGACACCCGAGCCGGGCCAGGCGCGCAGCAATGAGGTCATCGTCGCGCAGGAGCTGCTGCAGACCATGGGCCTGCGCGCGTTCACGCCGATGGTCACCGCCTGCCCGGGCTGCGGCCGCACCACCAGCACCTTCTTCCAGGAGCTTGCGCAGCAGGTCCAGAACCACGTCCGCGCGAAGATGCCCGAATGGAAGGTCACCCACCCGGGCGCGGAGAACCTGACCCTTGCGGTCATGGGCTGCGTGGTCAACGGCCCGGGCGAGTCGCGCCACGCCAACATCGGGATCTCGCTGCCGGGCACCGGCGAAGCGCCCTCGGCGCCGGTGTTCGAGGACGGCGAGAAGACGGTGACCCTGCGCGGCGAGCACATCGCCCGCGAGTTCGTCGGGCTCATCGACGACTACGTCGAGCGCAAGTTCGGCGCGCGCGCCTGATCGGCGTGCTCGACGGCAGGCGCTCGGCCGGCGCGCGTCTCGCGATCGCTTCAGGTTCGTCCGGCTAGGCTAGGGCGCATGCCTCCCGAAGACCGGATCCTCCCCAAGACACCGCCGCCCTCCGTCGCGATGCGGATGCTGGCGAGCGCGACCGCAGCCACCGCGCGCTTCATCGGCCGGCATTTCTGGCGACTGACCCTGGTCTTCGTCGGCCTGCTGCTGCCCTTGTGGGGCTTCGCCGAGCTCGCCGACGAGATCCACGAGCGCGAGGCCGTGCCGTTCGACGAGCCGCTCCTGCTCGGCCTGCAGGCCCTCCACGGCCCGGCGCTCGACCGCTTCTTCGTCTCGGTCAGCCACCTGGGCTACCTCTACGGTGTGGTGCCGTTCGACATCGCGCTGGTGGCCTGGCTGGCACTGCGCCGGCACCTGCGCGAGGCGATCTTCGCCGGCATCGCGCTCGGCGGCTCGGGCCTGCTCAACCTGGGCACCAAGCTGCTGTTCGCGCGCGAGCGCC
>JAUIJO010000111.1 GCA_030431185.1 Gammaproteobacteria bacterium
CATACCGACCAAAATTATCAAGCAGGCCGGTGTAAGCCCAGGTGACCAGCGCCAGCAGGGCTATCGCCAGGATCTGTCCAGGGTGGAAACGCGGGGCCGGGCCGGCCCCGCGCCGATGCAGCGCATGCATCATTTGTCGAGTGCTGCCTTACAAGCCACTGCCGTCTGGGAGCTGCTCGGGACTATGGAATGCGCACTCGAGCTTGGCGTTCCTCCCGCAGGCGTTCCCGTAGTCGATGCTGGCCACGTGGCCACCCGCACCGTGTCATATCGACATCCCGAGAGTGTTGTTCCGGCAGGCAAGCTGCGTGCCAAGCGCGCACTCTTTCGACAAGCCCTCCCCCTCGCCTGAGTCACGAAGATGGACCTGTCGATGATGCCCATGAAAACTTCGCATTCGCCCCTGGCCCGCGCCGCGCCGCGTGCACAAACCCCCGTCTTGCTGGCTTCGGCGATCGCGATATCCAGAGCGATAGGATTCGCCACGATTTCGCCTTCCGACACCATGCCTTCATGGGCACGTCGCGTATCGGGGTACGCATATTGGTACGTATCGCCCTCCAGGACGCCAGTACCGGTACAACGGCCGCCGCGGACGGTGCCCACGATATAGGCACGCGCCCGACACGAGCGTTCCCGGGACCGGGAGGAACGCGTGGCGATCACCTCACGCCCGTGGGGCGGAAGTTTTGCAGATGGCGCAGGAGGTGGGTCGGCGCTTGCCGCGACGAGAAGGCAGGCCGCCCTCGGGAAAATCCATCCAGACATGCAAACACTATCCTTAGCGTTGGGCTTCGTTGCCCCTGGGTGTCGGGCTTCATTGCCCGCGGGGATTCTTGCCGCCGGGTCCTGCGAAGTCAATTCGCCTCAAAACTCCGTTTCAAAGATATGGTATCCGGCATCATCCATGCCCAGCGCGCGATAGGTGCGCTGGGCATTTTCGTTCTCGCGTTCGACATACAGGCGCAGGCCGACGACGCCGTCGGCGTCGCGGGCCTGCCGTTCGACGTGGCGGTAGAGCGCGGCGAACACGCCCTGGCGGCGATGCGCTTCGGGTACGTAGACGCTCTGGATCCACCACCATTCGCCGTTGCGCCAGTCGCTCCACTCGCGCGTCAGCATCAGCGTGCCGACCGGCACCGACAGCACTTCGCGGCCCGCCAGCGGCGCGTCGCGCATGGCGACCAGGTAACGCGCCCTGGCGGGATCGCCGATCCCTGACTGGACGCCTGCCAGCACGGTGGCCGCGTCCAGGCGCTTGTGCTCGGTTTCCCAGGCCATCGCCGACGCCCACTCCGCGAGCAGGGGGGCGTCGGCGGGATGGGCATCGCGAATGCGCAGGGGATGGCTCACGGGCGCTCCTCGCCGGACTACTCGGTGACGTTGATGATGCCGCAGGCCACGCGCTTGCCGGCGTTGCCGGAGGGCTGGCTGGTGTAGTCGTCGCCGGCGGCATGCACGATCACCGCGCGGCCGGCGACGTCGTTGTACGCGCCGCCGCCCAGGGTCACGCCCTCGGCGTGCACGTTGACCTGGGCGACGCCCTCGCCGTTGGCATTGATGTTGTCCATGTCGCCGCCATGATGCGCGCCCTGGCCGACCCGGCCATGCGGGTCGTCGGAGGGATTGAAATGGCCGCCGGCGCTGCTCGCGTCGACCGCGCTGCAGTCGCCGTTCTCGTGGATATGGATCGCATGCAGGCTGCCCGGGGTGAGGCCCCCGATCTCGCCGCTCAGGTAGACGCCATCGGCGCCGGGCCGGACGTTGAGCTTGCCGCTCACCAGGCTGGCCGAAGCCGAGGCGAGGACCACTTCGGCAGCCTTGGCGGTGGACACCGGCGCGGCGGCCGGGGGGGCTTCGGGTTTCGGCGCGGGCGCCGTGCTGCAGGCGGCCAGGAAGCCCAGGCCGGCCACGGCGGCCAGCGCGAAGCCGGTACGTCGAGCGGTGTAGGAAGAAGCGGTCATGGGTATCTCCTTGCGTTTCGAAGGGAAAACGATGCGGGCACGGGGCCGGTTGTCAGACCGTACGCAAGGCCGGGTGCAATGCGGGTGAATCGAAGGACGGCGCCGGTGCGCCGACACGCGATTTCAAGCGCGGCGGCCGCGCCCGCCGAGCTTGCGCGTCAGGGTGTTGCGGCCCAGGCCGAGGCGTTGCGCGGCCTCGGCGCGACGGCCGCCGGTATGTTCCAGCGCGACATCGAGCAGGCAGGCTTCCATGCGCGCCAGCGCCCGCGCGTGGATGCCGTCCCGACCGGCTTCGAGTTCGGCGCGGGCCCATTCCCCCAGGCCCGCGTCCCAGCTGCCTCCGGTGGCGGCCGGAGACGGATCTCCCGCGCCCAGCGCGGCCTCGACGTCAGTTTCGCCGATGGTGTCGGTCGGCGCCAGAGCGGCCAGGCGCCAGCACAGGTTCTCGAGCTCGCGCACGTTGCCGGGCCAGTCATGGGCCAGCATGCGCTGCAACGCGGCTTTCGACAGGCGCTTGGGGGCGGCGTTGAAGCGCTTGGCCGCCGCCGACAGGAACCGCTCGGCGATCTTCGGCACGTCCTCGCGGCGATCGCGCAGGGGCGGCAGGTGCAGTCGCACCACGTCCAGGCGATGCAGCAGGTCGGCGCGGAAGCGGCCCTGCTCGACCAGGGCGTCCAGCGCCTGGTGGGTCGCGGCGAGCACGCGCACGTCGACGCGGATCAGTTCGCGACCGCCGACACGGAAGAATTCGCCTTCGGCCAGCACGCGCAACAGGCGCGTCTGCAGCGGAAGCGGCATGTCGCCGATCTCGTCCAGGAACAAGGTGCCGCCATCGGCCTGCTCGAAGCGACCGATGTGCCGCCGCTGCGCGCCCGTGAACGCGCCGGCTTCGTGGCCGAACAGCTCGCTCTCCAGCAGTTCGGCCGGGATCGCGGCGGTATTGAGGGCGACGAACGGACGCGCGGCCCGCGGCGATTCGCGGTGCAGCGCGCGCGCGACCAGCTCCTTGCCGGTGCCGGTCTCACCGGTCACCAGCACGGACAGGGGCGCCTGCGCGAGCCGTCCGATCGCGCGGAACAGGGTGCGCATGGCCGGGGTGTCGCCGATCAGGGCGTCGCCGGTGACCGCCGGCACGTTCGCAGCGGCCGCGTCCGCTGGCAGCTCCTCCGCCGCCGCATCGACGCCCAGGGCCTGTTCGGCCAGGGCCACCGCCTGGTCGAGGTCGAAGGGCTTGGAAAGGAACTCGTGCGCGCCACCGCGGAACGCGCCGGCGGTGCTGGCCACGTCGGTATAGGCGCTCATCACGATGACCGGCAGCTCCGGCAACAGCTGCTTGAGCTTGTCGAGCAGGACGAGTCCGTCGTCGCCCGGCATGCGCACGTCGGTGAACAGCAGCTCGGGTGCCTGCCGCGAGTCCAGCGCGGAGAGGGCCTCGGCCGCCGATGCGAAGTCCTCGGTGGCGTAACCGGCCTGGCGCAGCGCCGACGCCAGCACGAAGCGGACGCTGCGGTCGTCGTCGACGACCCAGATGCGAGCGGTCATGCCTCGGTCTCCGTGGCCACCGGGGGCATCGGCAGCAGCAGGGTGAACACGGTGTGGCCGGGCCGGGAGCGATAGGCCAGCGAGCCGCGGTGTTCGCGCGCCACCTGCTGGGCCAGGGCCAGGCCCAGCCCGCTGCCTTCCGCCCGACCCGACACCAGCGGCAGGAACAGGCGCTCGGCCAGCTCGTCCGGGATGCCCCGGCCGTCGTCGATGATCTCGAGCCGCAGGGCCATCGGGTGCACATCCTCGCCGATGCGCACGCCATGCTCGGCACGCGTGCGCAGGCTGACATGGGTGGCGCCGGCCTCGATCGCGTTGCGGGCGAGGTTCCAGACCGCCTGCACGAGGCGATCGGCATCGCCCATCACGTCGGGCAGGCTGGGATCGTAGTCGCGCAGGAGGCGCACCGCCCAGCCGGCGTCGCTCTCGGCCAGGCGCAGCACGCGTTCCAGCACGGCATGGATGTTGATCGGCGCGTGCGGGCGGGACGGCGATGGACTCAGCAACTGGTCGAGCAGCCCCGTCAGCCGGCCGACTTCGTCTTCGATCAGGCTGATCAGTTCGCGCGACTGCGCATCGTCGATCCGGCGCGCCAGCAGCTGCGCGGCGCCCTTCAGCCCGGCCAGGGGATTGCGCAGCTCGTGCGCGAGGCCCTTCAGCGAGGCCGAGAGGGCCGAAGGCAGGAGCAGCGCGGGATCGTCGCCGGGGAACTCGTCGACCGGATGCGCCTCCATGCGCCAGCCGCCGTCGGCGCCGCGGGTGAGCCAGAGATCGGCGAAGCATTCGTCATGGTCGGTGAAGCGCAGGCGGGCACGGCGCACGCGCAGGGGCGCGTCCACTTCCGCGGGACGGCCCAAGGCCTCGACCAGGCGACCATCGCCGGCGTCGAGCGCGGCCAGCGGCCAGTCTTTCAGGCGACGCGCACCGACGCCCAGCCAGCGCGACATCGCGGCATTCGAACCGACGATCCGACCGCTCCCGTCGCTCCATGCCATGGGCGTCGTCAGGCTGTCGAACGGGGCTTCAGGGGGGACGCTCGGGACCATTGCACCATCTTAGTGCAAGGCGGGAACGATAGACTCCCCGGATGGACCACACCGCCGTCGCACAGGCCCAGCAGATGCTCCGTGGTGGAGACGTGGGGGCCGCCATCCGCCACCTCCGCCCCGCGCTGGACGCGAACCCGCCGCCCCCGCTTTCGCTCAAGCTGCTCGCCCGGCTGGCCCTGCACCAGCAGGACACCGCGCTTGCCGCCCAAGCGCTGCAGGCGGCCCTGGCGGCACACCCCGACGACGCCGAACTGCATGCGCTCCGCGCCGCGGCGGCGAAGATCGCCGGCGATCCCGAGGCGCTGGAGGATGCTGCGCGTCGCGCCGTCGCGCTCGACCCCGGCGAGCCGTTGGCGACCGCGTTGCTGACCGAAGCCCTGCGCGACCGCTTGCGGATCGGGGCGGCCATCGAAGTGGCCAGCGCCTGCCTGGCGCGACGTCCGGACGACTGGGGCACCCTGCTCGCACGTGCCGATGCACTGCAGTTCGCCGGCGAAGCCGCGGCTGCCGAGCGCGACGCCCGCCATGCCGCGCGGGGTGGAGGCTCACTGCAGGCCTTGCAGATGGCGTGTTCGAGCCTGCTGTACCTGGACGAGCCGGTCGCAACGCCGCCCGCCGGCCCCGGGCCCGCCGGCGATGCTGGAGACGCACCCGGGTCGCCGCCCGCGATCGCCACGGTCATGCAACGCCACCGGCAGGTCGCGGGTAGCGTCCCGCCGCTGAGGCTGCCGCCGTTGCCGCCGCGTGGGAGCGGCGGGGATGCCGGCAGGCCGCTGCGCGTGGCACTGCTGTCGCCCGACCTTCGCCGCCATCCCGTGGGACAGTTCGTCGAACCGCTGCTGGCCGCCTGGGACCGCAGGCGCATCCATCCGTTCTGCTACAGCGATGGCGCCGCCGATGCGACCAGCCACCGGCTGAGGGCGCGATGCGCGGACTGGCGCGACATCCGGGGCCAGGCCGACATGCGCGTCGTCCAGCGCCTGCGCGAGGACCGCATCGACGTGCTGCTCGACCTGGCCGGTCACACCCATGGCAGCCGGCCACAGGTACTGGCGTCGCGCTGCGTGCCCCGTCAGTTCACCTACCTGGGGTACCTGTTCGACACCGGTTTCGACCCTTGCGATGGCGTCATCGGCGATGCCTTCAACCTGCCGCCGGGCACCGGTTCGGCGCGGCATCCGTTGCGGCTGCCGGGCAGCTTCCTGTGCCACCTGCCGCCGGAAGACGCTCCGCCCGTGGCGACCCGCCCCCTTCGCGGCGACGTCGTGTTCGGCAGCTTCAACCACCTGGCCAAGCTGTCACCGCGCACCGTCGCGCTGTGGAGCCGCACCCTCACTGCCCTGCCGGGCGCGCGGCTGGTCCTGTGCGCGCTCGGGCTGGCCGACGCCGACACCCGCCAACGCATCCAGGCGCGCTTCGAGGCCGCCGGACTGCCGGGCCACCGCCTGGAGCTGCGGCCCCCGGTCACCTCCAGCCTGCCGGCCTTCCTCGCCCAGTACGCCGACATCGACATCGCGCTCGACCCGCTTCCGTTCAACGGGGGCACCACGACGCTTCAGGCCCTCTGGCAGGGCGTGCCGGTGCTGACCCTCCCCGGCGAACGCATGGCCGCGCGAAGCGGCCTGTCGATCCTGTCCGCGGCGGGCCTCGACGCGTGGGTCGCCCGGGATGAAGCGGACTTCGTCGCGCGTGCCCGCGAGCTGGCGGGCGATGCCGACGCCCGCGCGACATGGCGCCACGCCCTCCGGGATCGACTGCGCGATGCCGGCAGCTGCGACGCGGGGCGTTTCGCCGCCGCGTTCGCCGACCTGCTGGACGAGGCGGCCAGATCCTGACCGCCCCGTCGTTCCATCCGTGCATCCGGGCGACCTGCCGTCGCCCGGATGCCTTGCCGCATCAACCCTCGTAGGCGGACTCGCCATGCGAGGTGATGTCGAGGCCCTCGCGCTCGGATTCCTCCGGCACGCGCAGCCCCACCGTCACCTTGACCAGCATGAAGGCGGCCAGCGATACCACGGCCGACCAGACGATGGTGACGACCACGCTCAGGACCTGCACGCCGACCTGCGAGCCGATGGAGAAGTCGTCGCCGCCGGTGCCGCCCAGCGACGGTGCGGTGAACACACCGGTCAGGACCGCGCCGATGATGCCGCCCAGGCCATGCACGCCGAACACGTCCAGCGAATCGTCGGCATTGAGCAGCTTCTTGAGCCCGGTCACGCCCCACACGCAGATCGCACCGGCGAGCAGGCCGATGATGATCGCGCCCATCGGCCCGACCGAACCGCAGGCCGGGGTGATCGCGACGAGCCCCGCGACCACGCCCGAGGCGCCGCCGAGCATCGACGGCTTGCCCTTCAGCACGGCTTCGACGCCGCTCCATGCGAGCGCCGCGGCGGCCGGTGCCAGCAGGGTGTTGAGGAAGGCCAGGGTCGCGCCCGACGTCGCTTCCAGGTTGGAGCCGGCGTTGAAGCCGAACCAGCCCACCCACAGCAGCGAGGCCCCGACCATGCAGAAGGTGAGGCTGTGCGGCTTGATCGCCTCGCGCCCGTAGCCGGTGCGCTTGCCGACCAGCCACGCGCCCACGAGGCCCGCGACGCCCGCGTTGATGTGCACGACGGTGCCGCCGGCGAAGTCCAGAGCGCCCTTGTCGAGCAGGTAGCCGCCCGCGCCCCAGACCATGTGCGCGATGGGCAGGTAGGCGAAGGTGAACCAGAGCACCGAGAACAGCAGCACCGCGCGGAACAGGATGCGCTCGGCGAACGAGCCCACGATCAGGGCCGCGGTGATGCCGGCGAAGGTCGCCTGGAAGGCGATGAACGCATACTCGGGCAGCTTCACGTTGTCGGTGAAGGTATCGGCCAGCGAGTCGGGCGTGACCCCGGCCAGGAACAGCTTGTCGAAGCCGGCGATGAAGGTGCCCTCGCCGCCGAAGGCGAGCGAGTAGCCGTAGATCGCCCACAGCAGCACGATCACGGAGAACACCGCCAGCACCTGCATCAGCACCGACAGCACGTTCTTGGCGCGCACCAGGCCGCCATAGAACAGGGCCAGGCCGGGAACGGTCATCAGCAGGACGAGCAGGGTCGACGTCATCAACCAGGCCACGTCGCCCTTGTCCACGATCGGGGCGACCGCGTCGGCCGCGGCGCTGGCGACATCCGCCGCCTGGGCCAGGTCGACGTCCTGCGCATGGGCACCGCCCGCGAGGGCGAGCAGGGCGAGCGGCAGGGTGGTCGCGGCCACGCGGGGCCATGGGCGTGCGGTGCGTGCAGGCGTCCCCCGACGCGGCAGCGGTGTTTCGGCGTTCATGGCGGACCTCATGGTTTCAGTGTCAAAGCGCGTCATCGTCGAGCTCCCCCGTGCGGATGCGGATCGTGGCCTCGAGGTGGCTGACGAAGACCTTGCCGTCGCCGACCTTGCCGGTGCGCGCACCGGCCTGGATCGCCTCCAGCGCGGCGTCGAGCATGGCGTCGGGGACGGCGCACTCGACCTTGAGCTTGGGCAGGAAGTCGACGACGTACTCGGCGCCGCGGTAGAGCTCGGTGTGGCCCTTCTGGCGACCGAACCCCTTGACCTCGGTGACGGTGATCCCGGACACGCCGACCTCGGTGAGCGCTTCCCTCACCTCGTCGAGCTTGAATGGCCGGATGATGGCGGTGATCAGTTTCATGCACGTGCTCCGTGGCGTTTTACGAACTATTGGAACTGCGGATCAGAAGGACTTGGTGACGGCGAAGGTCCAGGTGGCATCGGGGCCGATCAGGTCGTTGTCGTTGTAGGCGACGGCGATGTCGAAGCCGCTGTCGAAGCTCTTGCCGGCGCCGACCTTCCAGTAGGCGTAGTCGCCACCATCGACGTTCTCCACCCATTGCTTGCCCACGGCGGCGTCGAGCGACCAGCCCGGCGCGACCTCCCAGCTGGCGCCCAGGTCGAACGCGCTGCTGCCGTCGGAATCGGGGATGCCGAACAGGTCGGTGACCGCGTAGGAATACTTCGCGGACAGGAACGACCAGCCCACGCCGAAGTAGAGCTCGGTGGTGTCGGCGCTGTTGAAGCCGGACGGATAATCGCCGGGATACCAGTAATAGATCGCGCCGACGTCGTAGCCGACGCCACTGTCGCCGAAGTCCCCCCGGTAGCCGAGGTAGCCGTCGAGTTCGACCTGGCTGGAGATGTCCGGATCGGAATCCGACAACCAGCTGATGCTGCTGCCCCATGCGCCGGCATAGAAGCCGCTGTCGGCGGCATATTCGATGCCCCCTTGCAGCGCCGGCTCTTCGTTGGTCTGTGTGATGCCGCGGAACAGGTAGTCACTGGTCAGCGTGATCGACCCGGAGACCTCCCCGGCCTCCGCGCGTGCCATCCCCATGGCCGCGTACAGCGCCAGCAGCAGTGCCGCCGGCATTCCCCTGGATGCGAACTTGCTTGCGAACTTCCTGGTGTGAGACGTCATGACGCAGGCTCCTCATAAGCGGTGGCCCCTCCCGTTGTCATTGGTCCGTGCTCTTGCGACGCCGGCGATCTGCGCGCCGTGCGCCTGTTTCCCGGGGCCGCAGTGGCCCGCGACGGGCCGGGCCCGTCGTTCGCTGTCCTCCTGGCATTGCATGGCGGGTCGCCGCCGGTACCGAGGTCGTGGCCGGATCACCGTCCGGTCCGCGCCTCCCTCAAAGCCGCACGGCCGCGTCTTTCGATGCGGCCGTGCAGGTGTCGATCAGTTCGCGTAGTACAGCTGGTATTCCAGCGGGTGCGTCGCGGCGCGGAACTTGGTGACTTCCTGCATCTTCAACGCGATGTAGCCGTCGATGAAGTCGTCGGTGAACACGCCACCGGCCTTGAGGAACTCGCGATCCTTGTCCAGTGCCTCCAGCGCCTGGTCGAGGCTGTGGCACACGGTCGGGATGTTCTTCTCTTCCTCCGGCGGCAGGTCGTAGAGATCCTTGTCGCTCGGCTCGCCCGGGTCGATCTGGTTCTTGATGCCATCCAGGCCGGCCATCATCAGCGCCGCGAAGGTCAGGTAGCCCGACTGCATCGGATCCGGGAAGCGGAACTCGATGCGGCGCGCCTTCGGGTTGGACACGTACGGGATGCGGCAGCTGGCCGAACGGTTGCGGGCCGAGTAGGCCAGCATGACCGGCGCCTCGAAGCCCGGTACCAGGCGCTTGTAGCTGTTGGTGGTGGCGTTGGTGAAGGCGTTGATCGCGCGCGCGTGCTTGAACACGCCGCCGATGTACCACAGCGCCATCTGGCTCAGGCCACCGTAGCCGTCGCCGCTGAACAGGTTGTTGCCGCCCTTGGCCAGCGACTGGTGGACGTGCATGCCGCTGCCGTTGTCGCCGACGATCGGCTTGGGCATGAAGGTCGCGGTCTTGCCG
>JAUIJO010000112.1 GCA_030431185.1 Gammaproteobacteria bacterium
CGGCCCTGGCGGGGTTTTCGACCTAGCGTCGCGAGGGGCCGACGGGGCCACCATGGAGACGTGCTTGCTGACTACATGCGTCCATGAACAGGCCGCCACAAGGGCGCGCCCGGACATGGACCTTGGAATATGGCGGAGAGAGGGGGATTCGAACCCCCGAAGCGCGGTTTAGACGCTTACACACTTTCCAGGCGTGCTCCTTCAACCACTCGGACACCTCTCCGCTGGACCCCGGCACCGGCGCAAACCGGCCCGCAGGGGGCGCAAAGTCTAACCTTGGCGGGGGCCTGCCACAAGCGCTATCGTTCAGCCGCGGCGGGGCTGGACGGGCATGGCACACTATGGATGCCTGACCGGGCGGCGGCCTTGCCGGTCGCCCCATCCCGGCGTAACCCGAGGTTCGTTCCCCGCCCATGTCCTACCTGGTCCTTGCTCGAAAGTGGCGCCCCCGGCGATTCGCCGAACTGGTGGGGCAGGAACACGTGGTCAAGGCGCTGACCAACGCGCTGGACTCCGGCCGGATCCACCATGCGTTCCTGTTCACCGGCACCCGCGGGGTGGGCAAGACCACGATCGCGCGGATATTCGCCAAGTCGCTGAACTGCGAGCAGGGCACGTCGGCCGACCCCTGCGGCGAGTGCGCCTCGTGCAAGGACATCGACGCCGGTCGCTTCATCGACCTGCTGGAGATCGACGCCGCGTCCAACACCGGCGTCGACGACGTGCGCGAGGTCATCGACAACGCGCAGTACATGCCCAGCCGGGGCAGGGTGAAGGTCTACCTGATCGACGAAGTGCACATGCTGTCCAAGAGCGCCTTCAACGCGCTGCTGAAGACGCTCGAGGAGCCGCCGGGGCACGTCAAGTTCCTGCTCGCCACCACCGACCCGCAGAAGCTGCCGGTGACGGTGCTGTCGCGTTGCCTGCAGTTCAACCTCAAGCGCCTGGACGAGGCGCAGATCACCGGCCAGATCAACAGGATCCTCGAAGCCGAGGGCATTCCCGCCGACGCGGGTGCCGTACGACAGATCGCCCGGGGCGCCGACGGCAGCCTGCGCGATGGACTCTCGCTGCTCGACCAGGCGATCGCCTACACCGGCGCCGGGAGCGGCGGGGTCGAGCTGCAGGACGCCGCGGTGGCGACGATGCTGGGGACGGTCGACCGCACCCGCGTGGGCGAACTGCTGTCGGCCCTGGCGGACGGCGACGGCGAACGCATGCTGGCCGAGGTCGCGACCCTGTCGGAATTCTCGCCGGACTGGAGCGGGGTGCTCGATGCGTTCTCCGAGGCGCTGCATCGCGTCCAGGTGCGCCAACTGGTGCCATCGGCCGAGGTCGAGCGCGACGGGCTGGACATCGACGCGCTGGCGTCACGGCTGCGACCCGAAGTGGTCCAGTTGTGGTATCAGATGGCCCTGGGTGGTCGACGCGACCTGGGCTATGCGCCCAGCCCCCGCGCAGGCTTCGAGATGAGCCTGCTGCGGATGCTGGCGTTCCGGCCCGCAGGCGATGCCGACACCCATGCCGCGTCCCAGCCGCGTGACGCGTCCCCACGCCCGGCCCCGGCGGCCGCCGCCACGGAGGCTGCCGATCCGGAGCCCGAGCCGCGCCGCCCCGACGCCCGCGTCGACGATACGGACGGGCTCCGGTCCTCTCCCGCCGTGCCGGCCCCGGAGGTGCTGCCGGCCAGCGCCCCGGCCGCGCCGCTGGACAGTGCCTGCGCAACGCCCGGGCCCGCGTCGGCATCGCGTCCCGATCCCGTGGCCGCGCCGGACGTGTCGCCGCGACACGTCCCCGCTACCCCTCCCGCTACCCCTCCCGACGCGCCGGTTGCCGAGGCGGCACCGGTCGGCAGGATCGTGGAGGACGCCGAGGACTGGCATGCCCTCGTCGAGGGCCTGTCGGACCTGAGGGGCCCGGCCAGGCTGCTGGCCGAACACGCGGTGTTCGTCTCCCATCGCGACGGCGTGCTGGTCCTGGCGCTGGCGGAGATCGACGAGCATCTGCGGATGCCCATGACCGTCGACCAGTTGTCGGCCGCCCTCGAGGCCAGGCTGGGGGGCATCCCCCAGGTCCGCTTCGAAGCGGCGCGGCAACTGGACGACTCCCTGCATGCGCGGAAACTGCGCGCACGCGACGAACGCCAGTCCGAGGCTGAAGCGATCTTCATGAACGACCCGGACGTGCAGCGCCTGATCGAGCAGCATGGCGCGACCGTCGTCCCGGATTCGATACGGCCGTTCGACGGCTGACCCATCCAAGGCCCGCCCACGCGGGCCGTCGCCGAGGCGACACCCTTCCACCCAGGCACATAGCGAGTACACACCATGCGCGGAAACATCGCCCAACTCATGCAACAAGCGCAGAAGATGCAGGAGAACATCCAGAAGGCCCAGGAAGAGCTGGCCAACGTCGAGGTCACCGGCAATGCCGGTGGCGGCATGGTCAGCGTCACCCTGACCGGCCGGATGGAATGCCGCAAGGTCCGCGTCGATCCCAGCGTGCTGTCCGACCCGGAAATGGCCGAGGACCTCATCGCCGCCGCGATCAACGACGCCGTCAACAAGGTCAACCAGGCCTCGCAGGAGAAGATGGGATCGGCGACCGCCGGCATGCCGATGCCGCCGGGCATGAAGCTGCCGTTCTGAGCGCGACGCCCCCGGCGATGCCCAGGGGCCCGACCATGATGCATGCACACACGACGCACGGGACGCCGCCTCGCGGGGCGTCCGTAACAGGCCGACGATGAGCTCACCCCTGCTGGAACAACTGATCGAAGCCTTCCGCGTCCTGCCCGGAGTGGGCCAGAAATCGGCGCAACGGATGGCCTACCACCTGCTCGAGCGGGAGCGCGACGGCGGGCGTCGCCTTTCGCAGGCGCTGTCCGAGGCGGTGGAGAACGTGGGTCATTGCGCGCGTTGCCGCGACTTCAGCGAGACCGAGGTCTGCGCCACCTGTGCCAGCGCCTCGCGCGATGCCCACCTGCTGTGCGTGGTGGAATCCCCGGCCGATCGACTGGCGATCGAACAGGCGACGGGCTACCGCGGCCTGTACTTCGTGCTGCAGGGCCGTTTGTCGCCGCTGGACGGCATCGGCCCCCGCGAGCTCGGCCTCGACCGCCTGGGCGATCGCCTGGGCGAGGGCGACGTGCAGGAGATGATCATCGCCACCAATCCGACCGTCGAAGGCGAAGCGACCGCGCACTATCTTTCGCAGCTGGCGCGCGGCCACGCGGTCAAGCCCAGCCGCCTGGCGCATGGCCTGCCGCTGGGGGGCGAACTGGAATACGTCGATCGCGGTACCCTCTCGCATGCGTTCGGCAGCCGCAGCGAAATCCCACGCCAGGATTCGCACGGCGGCACGGACTGAATCCAGACCGGTGGCGGGGCGTGCCCCGCCCGACACAGGGAGCGACCCATGGCCGACGACACCATCTTCCACAAGATCATCCGCCGCGAGATTCCCGCCGACATCGTGTACGAGGACGATGCGCTGATCGCCATCCGCGATATCGCGCCGCAAGCCCCCGTGCACGTGTTGTTCGTGCCCAAGGAACGCTTCGCCACCCTCAACGACGTGCCGCCCTCGCAGGCGGAGGTCATCGGACGCCTCGCGGTGGCCGCCGCGAACTATGCCAAGGCCGAGGGCTTCGCCGAGGATGGCTACCGGATCGTCATGAACTGCAATGCGCACGGTGGGCAGACGGTGTTCCAGATCCACCTGCACCTGCTCGCCGGTGCGCCGCTCGGCCACTTCGGCACCGCTTGATCCAGGCGGGCTTGCAGCGGGAGGCGCGCCGCGGGCGGGACGCGATGCCTGCTTTGCGCAGCTCCCGCCGTTTCAGCGCGACGACAGGCCTCCTCCGGGTGCCCCCTGCGCGTCCAGAAGATCGAAGCCCTGCCAGCGATGAACGGGGTGGTCGGCGAGGGCGAGCATGTCGTCGTCCTCCTCGCTGTCGCCATAGGCATGCACGGCGCCGTAGTCGGCGAGGCGGTAGCGCTTGAGTATCCGGCGCGCCTTGTGCGCGCCGCCGCAGTCGACGCCCCGGTAGCGGCCGGTGAGCCTGCCCCCTCGATGGCCCAGTTGCGAGCAGATCAGGGCGATGCCCTGTCGCCTGCACCACTCGCGCAGGTACAGGTCCAGGGACGCCGACACCACGACGACGGTGTCGCCGCGGGCCTGGTGCCAGCGAATGCGTTCGATCGCGACCGGGCGCATGAAGCGGGGGAGTTCCTCGTCGGCATACGCGCGGGCGGCAGCGGCCAGTGCCTTCCGGTCCATGCCGCTCAACCCCACCCGGACCGCCGCCTTGCGCAGCGTCGTCCCCCGCACGCATTTCAGTCGGTAGTATCCCAGCATCAGGGGGGCGAGCAGCAACGCGCCCCAGAACCTGCGTCGGGGCGGGACGTGCAGTCTCAGGAAGGCGGAGAAGCTGTCCCGGTCGGTGATGGTGTGGTCGAAATCGAACAGCGCCAGGTCCATGCCTTCGGCCATCCTTTCGTCAGCGCTTGATGCGGCCGGGGCGACACCCGAACAGGCCGAAGTGGCCGAGCCAGGCACTCAGGTAGAGACCGGCGAACAAGGCGCCGAGGCTGAGGATGCCGGGTTCCGCTTCGCCCGAGGCGAGCCGGTGGGCGTGGATCAGGATCGCGCCGAGACTGGCCAGTGCCAGCAGCACGGCGGTGATGCGTAGGCCTCGTGGAGCCGAGGGGTGGATCATGCATGTCTCCTTCCGTGGAGCGGTCTGGCGATGCTTGGAGCGTGCCGTCGGTGTCAGCGCGGGGGAGAAGCCAGGGACGGGCGGCTCACCACCAGCCCCACCACGGCCACGGTGCCGGATAGTTGTTGACGACATCCACCTGTTCGCGGATCGGCCACAGGTAGATCACGTCGGCCTCGACCGTCGGGAAGCGGTAGTCGTATCCGCCGATCTGGCGGTTCTCGTAGCCGCTCACGCGCCCCGTGAAGGTGACTTCGCGCCCCTCCTGGAAGATCGCCGGGTCGTAGAAGCCATCGCGACAGGCGATGAACCGGCCGCCGGTGTCGTCGGTCGCCCAGTACGGCCGCGCGTTGCCGTTGAGCTGGGTCGACAGCATCTCGAAGCAGGTGCGGTTTTCCTTGGGTTCGACCTGGATCACCCGGCCGCCCCAGCGGACGCTGGCACCAGTCTGGTCGAACTCGATGGCCTGGCGCGGGGTCACCGCCGAATACTCGCCCTGCAGGGGCGCGGGCTGGGTCGCGCAACCCGACAACAGGATCACCGAAGCGGCCAAGGCGGCCAGCCATCCACGCGATCTGATCTTCATCGATGTTCTCCCTGGTCACGTCGGCGTTGCGGGCGGTGCGAGCGCAGGGCACGGACGAGTTCCCGTTCTCCTGGCTTCCGGCGTGCCTTGCGGGCTGGAGCGCCGGTACCGCAAGCGTAACGCCATTCGGTGAAACGGTGGCTGAGTTCCTGCAACGCCGGTCCCAGATCCGGACGCTCGGCGGCTACCCGGGCCGCCCAGCGGTCGGCCGGCTCGTACGGTTCGCGCGCCAGGCCCAGCGGCGCGTAGCGGCGCCCCAGGCGGTGCCATGCGCGCAGTACGGGATCGCGCTCGCGTTCGCCGCGCAGGCTGAGCCACGTCATCCAGACCAGGGCGAGGCAGGCGGTCGCCGCGAACAGCACGATCATCTGGCGGGGTTGCAGCTGCTTGACGCCCAGCGGGCGCAGCAGGCGTGCCTGTCGATCGGCATCGAACCCGAGGACGAAGTCGTTCCAGCCGCGCCGCAACCAGTCGGACATCTCGAACACGGATCCCATGCCCGCCATGCCGCCCAGCAGTCCGTCGGCGCCCGGTATGCGATCGTCGAGGGTGTCGTAGATGCGCTCGGGCGCGACCGCCGCGGTTGGATCGACCCGGGTCCAGCCGCGGCCGCGCAGCCACACCTCGGCCCAGGCGTGCGCGTCGTTGCGCCTGACCAGCCAGTAGTCGCCGATCCGGTTGTAGTAGCCGCCGGTGTAACCGGTGACCACACGTGCCGGGATGCCGGCGCCTCGCATAAGCACGACGAAAGCGCTGCTGAAGTGCTCGCAGAAGCCGGCCTTCTGGTCGAACAGGAACTCGTCGACGGAATGTCGACCCGGCAGCGGCGTGCTCAGCGTGTAGGCGAATTCGCGGCGTATCCATCCGAGCGAGCGCTCGACCACGGCCTGGTCATCGCCCCCGGCTTCCCGGCGCCACTGCCGGGCCAGCGCCAGGGTGCGTGGGTTGAAACCCGCCGGCAGCGCCAGGGCACGCTCGCGCAGGGCACGTGACAAGCCGGTGTCGTAGGCGACCGGTGGCGAGGACTGCATGCGCCAACGGGTCACCGAGTTCAGCGGGCGATCGCTGAACAGGCCATGGTCGAGCGACAGGCGCGTGCCGGCTGGCGCATCCAGCGGCAGGTCCAGCGACACCAGCAGGCGGCGGTCGGTGGGTTCGATCGCCATCTCGTAGTCCCAGCGGACGGGGCCGGCGGTGAACGGGGCGGGAGGCAGGCGTCGCGCCCAGTCCGGCTGGGTCCATTCGCGCCCATCGAAGTCCCACAGCACCGGCCCGCGCCAGTACATCTGCGAGGTCGGGGGTGCCGCGCCACGGAACGTCACCCGCAGCGCGGCCGAGTCGTCGCCCATCAGGTCGATCCACTCCCCGGGCTTCATGCTGTCGGACAGTCCGGGTCGCGACAGGGCGCGGTCGGGAATGCCCCACAAGGGGCTGCCCAGTCGCGGGAACAGCCAGAAGGCCGCCAATGCCAGCGGCAGGCCCAGGACCAGCAACCGGCCCACGCCCGCCAGCTGCCCGCGCACGCCCGGCCCCGCCTGCAGGACCCCGGATTCGAGGTCGGACAGCCGTTGCAGGCACATCAGCGCGACGAAGGCGGCCGACAGGCCCAGGACGAGGCTGAGCGGCCCCTGGTCGAGCAGGAACGTCGCGAATGGCGCGAACAGCGCAAAGCCGACGAGGCTGCGCCCTTCCCGCAGGCTGAAGGTCTCCGACGGCTTGGCCGCGATCATGGCGGCGAGCAATGCGCAGCCTGTGTCGCGCCCCATGTTGAAGCCGGCCAGCAGGAACACCGCGCCGATCACGCAGGCGACCACCAGCAGCCGCAGCACGCCGGGAAGCGGGCGTCGCCACGCGAGCAGCGATACCAGGCCTGCGGTGGTCGCGACCAGCGCGCTGATGCGCAGCGGCAGTTGCAGCAACAGCGGCAGCAGGCACAGGGCCGCGCTTGCCAGCGTCCAGCGGCGCGACACGGCGTCCAGCCGGAGTGAGGTGGTCGCCTCAGCCATGGGGAAGCAGGGCCAGTGCGCGCTGGCAGGCGTGACGGTGCTGGCTGCCGTGGTCGGGCCCCAGCATGGGAAGGCCGGGAAGCGCTAGCCGATAACGGCGGCCTTCGCGCTCGGCCAGGTCGACCCAGCGCGCCAGGCGGGCGATGCGTGCCTCGTAGGGGAGCCCGGCGGTCGCTTGCCAGTCCAGCACGATCTCCGTGCCCAGCGGCTGTTCGTATTCGCGGACCAGCAGGGTGTCGCGGCGTGCGGACGCCTTCCAGGCGATCGCGCGACGCGCATCGCCGGACCGGTAGTTGCGCAGGTGGTGGACGTCCTCGCCGGTGGGCGTGGTGCGTGAGCGCGCGGCCTCGCCGAGTCCGTCGGGCAGGGGCGGCCCCTGGACTTCGGGGGCGGCGTGCACCAGCAGGGGCGTGTCCGGCCAGGCATGGGCCCAGGCCCTCGCGAGGCCCAGGGGACGGGTGGTCGATATCCGCAGCCGGGGTACATCGAGCCATCCCCTCCGCGCGGTGGGCAGCAGCAGGTCCACTTCGCCCCGGCCGTCATCGAGGTCGAGCCGGCATGGCGCGTCCGCCCCCGTGCTTGCCTGGAGGCCACGTCGCTGGCGGTCCGTCGCGGCTTGTGCGTGGATGCGTACCCGCAGCGACTGGCCGGCGGCGACCGGTTCCGCGTCGACGGCGACGACCCCGAGGCCGCTGAGTTGCATGTGGGCTGCGACCAGGCTGGCCAGGCCAGCACCCAGCATCAGCAGGGCAAGCAGCAGCGCGGGATTGTTGTTGTAGTTCAGGCCACCCAGCAGCATCGTCGCCAGCAGGGCGCTGTAGAAAAGCCCGAAGCGCGTCGGAAGCACATAGATGCGGCGGCGATCGAAACGCACGGGCAGCGGCTCGGGCGACCGCGGTCTGGCCATGAGCTGGAGCCGGCGGAGCCACGCGCGCCCGCGCGCCGCCACGCCATCACCGATCGCGGGACCGGGCACCGCGCTCAATCCACCGGCACCGCATGCAGGATCGACTTGGCCAGCGCCTCGTCGCTGCCTCCGTCCGCATCGGCCACCAGACGGTGCGCTGCCACGGAGGCGAACAGCGCCTGCACGTCCTCGGGCACGACGTGCTGGCGTCCGAGGAGGAGCGCGTGGGCGCGGGCCGCCCGCAACAGCGCCAGTCCGGCGCGTGGCGACAGGCCCACGCGCACCCCGGGGTGCTTCCGGCTGCGCGCGAGCAGGGCCTGCACGTACTGGATCAGCGCCTCGCTGGCGTGCACCGCGGCCGCGGATGCGCGCAGGGCGAGCACCTGGGCGTGGTCGAGTTCGGCGCGCGTGCCCGCGATGAGTTCGCGCCGGTCGACGCCGGCGAGCAGGTCACGCTCGGCTGCGTCGCCCGGGTAGCCCAGGCTGAGCCGCAACAGGAAGCGGTCGAGCTGGGAGTCGGGCAGGGGATAGGTGCCCGACAGGTCCACCGGGTTCTGCGTCGCGATCACGAAGAACGGCGAGGGCAGGCGATGACTGGTGCCGTCGACCGTGACCTGGTGCTCGGCCATGGCTTCGAGCAGGGCACTCTGGGTGCGCGGTGGCGCGCGGTTGATCTCGTCGGCCAGCAATACCTGGGTGAAGACCGGACCGGGATGGAACTCGAAACTGCGGGCCTGCGGATCGAACACCGACACGCCCACCACGTCCGCCGGCAGCAGGTCGGAGGTGAACTGCACGCGCTGGAAATCCAGGCCCAGGGTGGCGGCCAGGGCATGGGCGAGGGTGGTCTTCCCCAGTCCCGGCAGGTCTTCTATCAGCAGGTGTCCATCGGAAAGCAGCGCGACGAAGGCCAGGCGGACCTCGCGGGCCTTCCCCAGCACCAGCGTGTTCACCTGGTTCACCGCGCGGTCAAGGGCGCTGCGCAGGTCTTCGGTTAGCATGACGGCCCGTACGGGGGATGACGCCATTCCTGTCTCCTGTGTTGTATTCCTGTCGACGCGTTCGACTCCACCCGAGTGTAGCGAGGTCACGACCGCATGCGTGATGCCGGCCCTGTGCGATCGATGCCGCACGCACCTTCGTCGGACTCGACGTTGGCACGCAATGCATTCCTGGTCCTGTTCGCCGCCGTGGCGCTGGTCAAGCTCCTGATCGCGTGGCGCCTTCCGCTGTTCGTGGACGAAGCCTTCTACTGGCAGGAAGGCCAGCACCTGGCGCCGGCGTACTCCGACCTGCCCGGCCTGACTGCATGGCTGGGGCGGCTGGGCGTGGAGATCGGCGGCCACCACAAACTCGCCTTGCGCATGCCGTTCCTGCTGTTGTCGATGTGGGTGCCCTGGCTGGTGGTGCGCATCGCCGCGCGCGAGTCGGGCGCGCGCGACGGCTGGATCGCCGGTTCGCTGGCGCTGCTGCTTCCCCTGGCCGGGTCGCTCGGACTGCTGGCGCTGCCGGACGCGGCGATGGCGGTGGCGACCCTGCTGTGCATGGACGCCGGCGCGAAACTGCTGAAGCGGGTCGATGCCGCGTCCGCGCTCGAGCTCGCGTTCGGCCTGGCGATGGGGGCGCTCAGCCACTACCGCTTCATCGCCGTGATCGGCGTGGGGTTCCTCGCCCTGCTGTTGATGGTCGACG
>JAUIJO010000113.1 GCA_030431185.1 Gammaproteobacteria bacterium
GCTCCATCGGCGCCTTGCCATTGCCCCAGCCATGGCATTCGGCCAGCAGGGCGATCTGGTCGGGCGGCAGGCCGAAGGCCCGCGCCACGTCGCGCACCGCGCTCTTGCCGCGGTAGCGGATCACCGTCGCGGCCAGCGCCGCGCGCTCGCGCCCATACTTGGCGTAGACGTACTGCAGCACCTCCTCGCGCCGCTCGTGCTCGAAGTCGACGTCGATGTCGGGCGGTTCGTTGCGCGCCTTCGACAGGAAGCGCGCCATCAGCAGGCGGCTCTCGGACGGGTTCACCACGGTGATGCCGAGCGCGAAGCAGACCGCCGAGTTGGCCGAGGATCCGCGCCCCTGGCAGAGGATGCCGCGCGAGTCGGCGAAGCGGACGATGTCCTCGACGGTCAGGAAGAAGGCCTCGTAGCCCAGCTCCGCGATCAGCGCCAGCTCGGCCTCGACCTGGGCCCGGACGGGCGGCGGCACGCCTTCGGGCCAGCGCTTCTGCAGGCCGGCCAGGGTCAGCTCGCGCAGGCGTTCGGCCGGGGTCTGCCCGCCCGGCACCAGCTCTGCGGGGTAGTCGTAGCGGACCTCGTCGAGACTGAAGGTGCAGCGGCGTGCCAGCGCCACCGCCGCGTCCAGCAGGGCCTTCGGATGGATGTTGCCCAGCGCGCGGCGGCTGCGCAGGTGGCGCTCGCCGTTGCGGAACAGCTCCGCCCCGCACTCGGCCAGGGGCCGGTTGTGGCGGATCGCGGTCATGGTGTCCTGCAGGACGCGGCGGCGACGCAGGTCCATGTGCACGTCGCCGGCCGCGACCGGGGTCATGCGCAGCCGCCGCCCCAGCGCCAGCAGCTGCGCCAGGCGTGCCTCGTCGTCGCGGTCGCGGTGCAGTTCCACGGCCAGGTGGACGCGCTCGCCGAGCTGCCCCTGCAACCACAGGCCCTGCGCGGGATCGGGCGCGGCGCCCGGCATCCACAACGCGAACAGGCCGCTTTGCGCGGGATCGCCACCGCCCAGCACCTGCTCGACGTCGCCGCGCGCCAGCCGGTAGTCGCCCTTGGGGGCGGCCCGGCGCGCACGGGTGATCAGCTCGCACAGGCGCACGTAGCCGGCATGGGTCTCCACCAGCAGCACGCACTTGAGCCCGCAGGCCAGGGTGAACTCGCTGCCCACCACCAGTTTCAGCCCCGTCGCGCGCGAGGCCTCCAGCGCGCGCACGATGCCGGCCAGGGAACACTCGTCGGTGATCGCCAGGGCTTCGTAGCCGCAGGCGCGGGCGCGCGCGAACAGGGCCTCGGCACTGGCGGCGCCGCGCAGGAAGGAGAAGTCCGACAGGCAATGCAGTTCGGCATAGGCCGGCAGGCCATCCGCCTCCGCCCCATCGTCGTTGGCCGCGTCCCCCAGCCGCCGGGCGACTTCCCAGGCGCGCGGGATGCGCCCGCCGGGCGTATCGCGATCGACGCCATCGATGGCATCGTCCCAGCTCATGCGAACCACCCGTGCAGCATCCAGCCCTGGCGTTCGCCGGGATGGGCATAGGCCCACGCACGCTGGCCCTGCGACGTCTCAAGCACGTAATAGTCGCGGCGGGCATCGTCGCCGTCCCACCAGCCGCTTTCCAGCCGTTCGGGGCCGGACAGGATGCGCGGGCGCGGATCGCGCAAGGGGATCGGGTGCGGCAGCAGCCACAAGGGGCGCGGCGGACGCGCAGGCGCTTCGGCGAAGCTCGCCTGTTCGCCCTGCACCGGGCGCCAGGCCCTCTCGGGGCGGGGATCGGTGGCCGCCGCGACCCGGTACACCGCCTCGTCCCCCAGGCGCGCGCGCAGGCGTTCGCGCAGCTGCGGCCAGGGCAACTGCTGCTGGCTGCGCGTATCGAACAGGTCGCGGCTGGCCGGCACGAACGGCGGCAACTCGCGGGCCAGCAGGCGCAGGGCGACCACCGGCCGGTCGATGGCCACGCGTTCGAGGCGGTGCCGGGTGAGTTCGAACAGCATGCCCGGCTCGCGTTCGGCGGCCAGCAGGCCGACCTCGACGTCGGTATGCCCCCGCTCGTGCTCCAGCCGCAGACAGAAGCGTTGCACGCCGCCATCGCGGACCGACAGGTAGGTGCACAGGTCGCCGACCAGCCGGCGCAGCGGGAACAGCAGGGCGGTATGGCTTTCCACTTCGTAGCCCAGCTCCACCCGGGCATCGAAATGATCCGGCGGCGCATGGCAGTCCAAGGGGTCGTCGGCACTGCCGTACAAGCGGTCGAGGTGCTCGAGCAGGGCCAGGCCGAAGCGGCGGCGAAGCGCATCGCGCGGCAGCGCACGCAGGCGTCGCAGCTCGCCGATGCCCATGCGCTGCAGGCGCTCGCCGGCGTCGCCCGGCAGCCGCGCGCGGCGCACCGGGACGCGATCGAGGACATCGGACATCGCCGCCGGGTTCGTCACGGCCAGGCCATCGCGGAGGCCGGCGAAGACATGCGCGGCCCGCGGCGTCGGCGCGAGCGCGATGCGGTGCTGGAAACCGAGCGCGTCCAGCTCCTCGCGCAGGCGGGCTTCGATGCGCGGCCATGGCCCGAGCAGGCGGAAGCTGGCGCGCACCTCCAGCACGACGCAGCCGGGCCACTGCACGCTGACCAGGGAGCTGTAGCGGTAGGCCCAGGCCGCGAGGAAGCCCTGCCATCGCGCTTCCTCGCGCGGGTCGTGCTCGACCATCGCGAACTCCGGCAACAAGGCATGCGCGGCGGTCAGCCGCATGCCGGCGCGCAGGCCCGCCTGGCCGGCGGCGGCATTGACCGCATGCAGGCTGCGCAGTTGCGCCGGCCCCTCGACCAGCGCCAGCGGGGCATCGGGATCAGGCCGTCGGCGGAGGACGGCGTCCAGCGCCAGTTGCGGCAGCAGTACACAGGCCCACAACATGCACGCGCCTCAACATGCGTCCAGCGCGAAGGCCCGGCCCGGCACCGGTCCGCCGCGGCACTTGCGGACCTGCCAGGCGAGTCGCCCGTCCGCCTCGGGACAGGCCTCCAGGCGCAGCGCGGCCGGCGAGGCATTCGCCGCGTGGCGGCTGTCGCGCAGGGCGAAGCCGAGGCAGTCGCCGCCATCGGCCGCCACCTGCAGTCGGCGCAGGGCCTGCGGACCGGCCTGGCCCGGCCAGCCCAGCACCGCCGCGCAGGCGCCACTGCGCAGGCATTGCTCGAAGGCCCACAGTGCATCGCGTGGGGCGGCCTCGACGATCTCCAGCTGCGCCAGCGCCACCCCGCCCGCCTGCCAGGCGGGGGCATAGGGCAGGTAGGGCGGTGCGATCACCGCGACCGTGGCGCCGGCCGCGGTCAGCCGCGCCAGGGTCGGCAGCAGCAGGGCCAGTTCACCGACGCCGTCGGCCGGCAACAGCAATTCGGTCAGCGCCCGGCGCGGCCAGCCGCCCTGCGGCAACAGCGCATCGAGGGCGGCATGCCCGGTGGGCTCGCCATCCACGCGCGGCGCGGCATGGCGGCCGGCATGCCACAGCGTGCGGGCGGCCAGCATGGCATCCAGGTCGGGAACGGCCTGCATCGCACCCACCTCAGCCCCGCCGCACCAGGCCGCAATACACGCCCTCGATGGCGAAGTCCTGTCCGGGACGCACCTCGATCGGCGCATGCGCGGGATTGCGGGGCATCAGGCGCACCTGCCGCCGGTCGCGCTGCAGGCGCTTGATCGTCAGCTCGCAGTCCACCCGCGCCACCACCGTCTGCCCGTCGCGGGCATCGGCGCTGCGGCGCACGCCGACCAGGTCGCCGTCGAGGATGCCGTCGTCGATCATCGAATCGCCCTCCACCTGCAGCAGGTAGTCCGGACGCGACGAGAACACCCGCGGGTCCAGCCAGAGCTGCCGGTCGAGACCGATGTCGGCACCGATGGGCACGCCGGCCGCGACGCGCCCGAGCACCTGCAGCGGCAGCAGTTCGACATCCCCGCCCGGAAGCCGCAGACCGCGCTTGCGGCCCGGCAGCTGCTCGATCAGGCCATCGGCGACGAGCGCCTGCACGTGCTTGTGGGCGGCGTTGCGCGAGGCGAAGCCGAAGGCCCCGGCGATCTCGGCCAGGCTCGGCGCCCGCCCGGCGGCCAGCTCCCGGCGCAGGTAGGCCAGCACGGCGGCACGTTGGGGCGGGAGGGTCTGGTCGGATTCCATGGTGTACATTTGTACACCCTCCAGTCGCACAAGGCGAGACCGGCCGTCGCCGGGCCGCGGCCAACGGCCCGAACCGGACAAGCCCCGCCACCCCGTCCCTTTCCTACACTGGATCCCCGCCCCGACGCCGCGTGCATGCCCCTCCGCCCCGCCCTCCTGCTGCTGAACGCGCTGCTCTTCCCGACGTGGAGCATCGGCGCCGCCTGCGCCGGGCCGCCGCCCTTGCGCGTCCTGTTCGTCGGCAACAGCCACACCGCCACCCACGACCTGCCGGGCACCGTGGCCGCCCTCGCGGAGCGGCATGGCGTGGACCTGGAGGTCGAACGCCTGGTCGAGCCCGGCCATTCCCTGGCCGACCACCTCGCGCGCGGGGACCTGCAACGCCGGCTCGCCGGGCAGTGGGACTGGGTCGTCCTGCAGCAGGGGCCCTCCGCCCGGCCCGCGAGCCGCGCCGAACTGATCCGCAGCGTCGAGGCCATCGCGGCCCGACTGCAGGGACGTCCCGTCCGCATCGCGCTGATGTCGACCTGGCCCGACCAGCGCCATCGCGGCGACTCGCTCGCCGCCGAATCCAGTCATCGCGATGCGGCCATCGCGGTCGGCGCCTGCGTCCTGCCCGTGGCCACCGCGTGGCGCCATGCCCTCGCCGCCGATGCGCCACCGCGCCTCTACCAGCGCGACCGGCTGCATGCGACGGCCACCGGCACCGTGCTCGCCGCGCTCACCATCGCGCCCGCCTTCGCGGACCGCATGCGCACGCCGCCCGCGACCACGGACGCCGGCTCCAGCGGCAAGACCCCCCGACTGCGCGAACTGGAAGCCGCCGCCTGGCGCGCCTGGAACGAAGAAACGCAACGCTGCGACTGAGGGCGGCTTGCCGGCCCGCCCGGGCCGAGGAGCGTGCAATCGCTTTCGCGTACCATTCGACACGGGCCGCCGGCCGTTGCCGGCCGCGAGGGCACGCATCGCGCACCTGCCCGCGCCGACTGCGCGGCCGCCCCACGGAAGCCGCCCCCCACTTCAAGCCAAGGAAGCCACCATGAAGATCAAGACGCTGTTCGCCACCCTGTTCCTGGCCGCCGCGGGCCTGTGTGTCTCGCTCCAGGCCAGCGCCCAGGAAGTGGGCATCCGCAAGGGCGAAGTCACCGCGATCGCGCCGGTCGAGGTCGAGGCGCCGCCGGCGCAGCCCGCGCGCAGTTCCGCCACCGGTGGCGCGCTCAGCCGCTCGCTCAGCCGCCTGGCCGGCCGCGCCGCCGCCCGTGCCACCGGCGGGTATTCCTACGACGCCTACGATGTCGCCAGCAGCGCCGCCAGCGACGCCACCGATGCCGCCGGCGAGATCGCCAACGCCCCGAAGACGGGCGTCGCCTACATGGTCATGATCCGCTTCGACGACGGGAGCGAGTCCGCCATCCAGACCGACGACGCCAGCAAGCTGGCCGTGGGCGGGCGCGTGCGCGTGCTCGGTTCGGGCAGCAGCGCCCAGCTCATTCCGGGCGACTGAGCGGGCGCGACGCGCCGCTGTCCGCAGGCCCCGGGCTGGCGGCCGCCGGCGCCCGGCGGAACACCACCACGTGCTGCTGCGGCAACGCGTCCACGGTCCGCTCCCAGACCAGGCCATTCGCCTCGGCCTCGCGACGTATCTGGCGCTCGCTCATCTTGTGCAGCGGCTTGATCGGCACCGCGTCGTCCTCGGCCCGGTACTCCACGAACACCACGCGCCCGTCCGGCTTGAGCGCCCGGACGAGCGCCGCCAGCATCTCGGCCGGGAATTCGAGCTCATGGTAGACGTCGACCATCAGGGCCAGGTCGATGCTGCCGGCCTCCAGGCGGGGATCGCGTTCGCCACCCAGCACCGGCACCACGTTGGAGAATCCGGGCTCGGCGGCGACGTCCTGCAGCATCGCCACCATCTCCGCCTGCACGTCGACCGCGAACACGCGACCGGGCGCGATCTTCGGTGCGATGCGGCGGCTGAAATACCCGCTGCCGGCGCCGATGTCGGCCACGCTCATGCCGGGCTCGAGCGCCAGCGCCCGCAGCAGGCGGCTGCCGCGTTCCTCGCGTTCGCGTTCGCGCCGCTCCAGCCATTGCGCCCCCTGCCAGCCCATGATCGAGGCGATCTCACGCCCCATGTAGGCCTTGCCGATGCCGTCGGCCGTGGCGGGGACGCGTGCATAAGCCGCTGCCGCATCCGCAGCGGCCTCCTGGGCCATGCCCGGCCACGAAAACAACAACAGGCCGCCGAGGAGCACCTCCGGAAGTGCCGAGCCGGACCATCGCATCATCTGTCCTCCTGTCCATGCACCGTCGAGTCGACGCCGGTGCCCCAAGGGCCCGGCCTGACATCCGACGGTACGCAATCCCGCCGAAGACGGATGCGGCATGCACGCCCGGCCCTGCCCGCCCGGACAGGCGCTGGCCTCGCCCGCGCCTACGCCGTAGCGGCGCGGGCAGCGGGTCCGGTTCAGCGTTTCAGCCGATCCAGCCCCGCGCGGCGCACCTGCGCGCATACAGCCACAGGCCGATGCAGACCAGGATGATGAAGACCGGCATGACCACGCTGCTGGCGCCGAACACCCGCAGGGCATCGGTGAAGGCGAACACGCCGAGGAACTGCAGCACCGCGCCGATCGCCGACAGCAGGAACAAGGCCATCGCGATGCGCTTCTTCAGCAGGAGCGCCACCGCCCCCAGCGCGCCACCGAACACGGCGACCGCGTAGCAGCCGTTGATCCAGCCCGGCATCCGCGCATACAGGTCCTGCTGGTCCGCGGGCAGTGCCGCCAACGTCGCGGGCGACATGGTCACCTGACCGATGAACATCGCCACGCCGATCAGGTTCCAAAGCAGGGCCAGGATCCCGACCAGCCAGAACACCTTCGAAGGTTTCGCCAACGTTCCCATCCCGCACTCCCCGTCCGGTCGACCGGTTCAGGATACGCCCGTGACCGGATCAATGGGCGAGAGGCGCGGCCCTGTCGCCCTGGCCCGCGCCGGGAGCGGCTTCGGCGAGGCGTTCGACGCGCTCGGCTTCCAGCATGTCCAGGTATTGCGGCAGCGACTTGCCCGCGGCCATCGCTTCGTGGGTCGCCGCGGTGTCCAGGGCCGCCGACACATGCAGTTCCAGCATCCGTCCACCGCGCTCCTGCACCGCCACGGCATGCTTGAGCATCGCCAGCATCATCGCCGCGCTTTCCGTCGCGGTGACCGCCTTGCCCCCCAGCACCAGCACCCACTCCCGGTCGCGGAAACCCGCGCCGCCGACCACGCTGCCATCGGCATCGACCAGTTGCGCATGGGGCTGCAGGGCGTCGCCGAGCCGGCGGATGGGGCGCGCCGGGGCCTGCTTGCGCCGGATATCACGACGCGCTTTCGACTGTCTGGACATGGGGCCCCCTGCCGGCTTCGGATTCGGGTGGCGGCGATGGCCATGCCGCCGATGCCAGCTTACCCGAGCGGCGCGCGATGTCGCAGGGCCGCCGGCCAGGAGCGTTCAGGCGGACCCGCCGGCGCTGGTGCCCTGGGATTCGGATTCGGGTTCGGGGTTTGGGTCGGGGACGACAGCCGGCGCGTCGTTCGATGCCGGCACGTAGATGTAATGCCAGGGCTCGCTGGGACGCGTGAGGGGACCCTTGAACGCGGGCGATTCGGCCATGACCTCGGCCAGGCGCCGGGCCCATCCCGTGGCGATCCAGTCGACGTCGATGCGGCGGGCGTCGGTGCCCGCGACCAGCACCTCACCCTCCATCACCTGGAAATCGAAGGCGCGCCCCTGTCCGTGCGCCGACAGGCCGGGCGCGGCGAGATTCGGCGGCGGGACGGGCCGCCAGGCCTTGACCCAGGCTGCGAAGCCGTCGGGATCGTCCGCGCATGCCGACTCCGCGGGTCCCTGCATGGCCTGCGCGGCGGCCGCGACCGACGCATTCCCGTTCCAGCGCTGGACCTGGGTGTCGAGGCTGCGGACGCGGGTGTTCACGTAGAGGGTGAAACCGGGATTGCGCTCGGCGAAGCGTGCCTGCGCCCACGCCAGCGCCGCCATGGCCTCCTCGTGCGCCGGCGATCGCTCGTAGGCGGCGATCTCGTCGTCGGTCCAGCTCCAGCGCGCGGCGACATCCCCGGCCCGCAGGTATGAACGCAACGCCAACACCCGGCGGGGCACGCCGTCGATGTCCCCGAGCACGGACTGGACTTCGGCGGGCGTTGCGGAAGCCGCCCGTGCGAGGCAGGTCTCCACGGAGGGATCTCCCGTCGAAGCCGCGGCAGCACTGGCCGACATCGAGGACAGCAACGCCCACGCCACCCATTTTCCTGCACTGCGCATGAGGATCCCCACGCCGGTTTCGATGCCCACACACTAGCGGTCGGCGCCTGTATGCGCACCCGCCTCCGCACGCCTCCATCACCTGCCCTCAATGTGCGTCGTGATACCCCATGGACATCACGCGGCATGGACCGCACACGACGGAGGCACCCATGGCAACACCCACCCGCAAGGCGGCGGCCACCACCAAGGCCATCAAGAAGACCGCTCGCAAGGCCGTGAGCTCGGCCCGCGCGACGCTGCGCACGGCCAGCGCGAATGCCAGGAAAGAAGCCGAGGAACTGAAAGCGCGCAAGCACACGGGCAAGTCCGCGTCGCGGAAGCCAGCCGCGAAGGCCGCCGCCAAGAAGGCTACGGCGAAGAAGGCCGCGCCGAAGAAGGCTACTGCGAAGAAAGCGACCACCGGCAAGACGACGGCAAAGAAGTCGTCGACACCGGCCGCGAAGACCGCGGCACGGAAATCGGCGACACCGGCGAAGAAAGCCGGAGCGAAGAAGGCCACGTCGGCGGCGAAGAAGGCCACGACGAAGAAGTCGACCACCTCGACGAAGAAGGCAGCGACGAAGAAGACAGCGACCAAGAAGACGACTGCGCCTGCGAAGAAGGCCGCGTCGAAAAAATCGGCCGCGCCAGCGAAGAAGGCCAGCGCGAAGAAGACGGCCATCCGGAAGACCGCCACGAAGAAGGCGGCGGCCACCAAGACGGCTACGAAGAAGGCGTCCAGGGCAGCCACGGGGTCGCGAACCGGAGCCAAGGCATCTCCGGCCAAAAAGCCCGCCGCGAAGAAGAAAGCGGCCGCGCGCAAGATCACCCCCAAGCAGGCCCTGGCCAACACCCGCAAGTTGCTCAAGGCCAAGCAGGACCACGACCGCCAGCCGCCGCCGTGGCAGGAGATCGGCGATCACCATGGCCACGTGGACCACACCGGCTACCAGTCCGACGCGGCGCGCAACAAAGCCGTCGAGCTGCATGACGCGGAGAGCCGCACCCAGGCCATCCAGGGCAGCATCAGCACCCACGACCGCCACAACCAGGGCAAGCGCGACAGCCGCTGAACCCGACGGCCGGTGCCCGGCCCTCCGGAGCCCGCGTGCCCCTGGGACATGCGGGCTCCGCACCGCGAAGCAGGGGTGGGGCGCGCGCCGGGGCCGCGCTGCTAGACTCCCGGGCCAGAGGCCGGAGTCACCGCCCGTCATCCCGGGCATGGCGCCGGCCGCCGTGACCGCATGCTCCGGCGAAGGCGAGGCGCGCCATCCGCATGCGTTTCGCGGGATCCCTGCATCGATCGCCACTGGAGTCGACATGACGCGCCGCTTCGCCCTGCTCGCCTGCCTCCTGTCCATCGTGGTGCTTCCCGGGCCCGCCCTCGCCGCCCAGGACATCGCCAAGGCGCTG
>JAUIJO010000342.1 GCA_030431185.1 Gammaproteobacteria bacterium
TCCACGCCCTGGTCCGCAACGGCGCCGCCTGCGGCGCGCTGGCCACGACCCGTCACGGTGCGTTCGCCGCAATGCCCGGGGCCGACGCCCTCCACGAGCTCCTGCAACGGGACGCGCCATGAACCAGCTGCCGGACTTCCGCGACCCCGCGTTCCTGCGCGGGCACATCGCCCACACGATGGCGTTCTACCACCCGCGCGCGATCGATCCGGCCGGGGGTTTCTTCCACTACTTCCGCGACGACGGCAGCCTCCATGACCGCCGCCACCGCCATCTGGTCAGCGAGACCCGCTTCGTCTTCAACTACGCGATGGCGGCCCGCGAGTTCGGCGACGAGGATTGCCTGCGCGCGGTCCGGCACGGGCTGGCGTCGCTGCGCACGCACTGGCGCGACGCCCGGCGCGGCGGCTACGACTGGACCCGGCGCGACGGTTGCAGCGAGGACACCACGCGGCATGCCTACGGCATGGCGTTCGTCATGCTCGCCTATGCCACGGCGGTCAAGGCCGGCGAGACCGAAGCACGCGCCTGGATGGACGAGACCTGGGCGCTGCTCGAGCTGCGCTACTGGGATCCCGCCGCCGGCCTGTACCGCGACGAGGCCACGCCCGACTGGGTCTTCGCCCACTACCGCGGCCAGAACGCCAACATGCACCTGTGCGAAGCCCTGATCGCGGCCTTCGAGGCCAGCGCGGACACGCGCTACCTTGATCGCGCGCTCACCCTCGCCGTCAACATGACCCGGCGCCAGGCCGGCCTCGCCGGCGGGCTGGTCTGGGAACACTACGACCGCCACTGGAACGTCGACTGGGACTACCACCGCGACGATCCGCGCCACCTGTTCCGGCCCTGGGGCTTCCAGCCGGGCCACCAGACCGAATGGACCAAGCTGCTGCTGATCCTCGACGGCCACCAGGCCGCGCGCGGCGCGCCCCGCGATGGGCTGGTCGACACCGCGCGCCAGCTGTTCGACCGCGCGATGCGCCACGCCTGGGACCACGAGTACGGCGGCCTGTGCTACGGCTTCGATCCCCAAGGACGGGTCTGCGACGACGACAAGTATTTCTGGGTGCAGGCCGAGTCCATCGCCGCGGCCGCGCGCCTGGCCGTGGCCACCGGCGACGCGCGCTACTGGGGGTGGTACCAGCGCCTGTGGACCTATGCCTGGACCCACTTCGTCGACCACCGGCATGGCGCCTGGTACCGGATCCTCGACCGCCGCAACCGCCGGTACGACGACCTCAAGAGCCCCGCCGGCAAGACCGACTACCACACCATGGGCGCCTGCCACGACGTGCTCGCCCTGCTTCGCGGGGAGAGCGGGGAGCTCGCGCACGCCGGCGCGTGATATGGCACAGTCGCAGGCGACGCAACGCGACCCGGAGGCCCCATGCTGCGCCATCTCGCCCTCGCCCTGCTGCTGACCGCCTCGGCCGGTGAAGCCGAAGCGTCCACCCCGTTCTGGGGCGACAAGGAATCCCAGGCCCGCACCATCCCGGCCTCCGGGCTCCAGCCGGGCCAGTTCGTCTGGTCGCCGGAGCTGGCGCCCGCCGGGCCGATCGTCGTGGTCGTCAGCCTCAATGAACAGCTGGCCTACGCGTATCGCAACGGCGTGCTGATCGGCTACACCACGATCAGCACCGGCAAGAAGGGCCACCAGACCCCGACCGGCGTGTTCACCACGCTGCAGAAGGACAAGGACCACCGCTCCTCGATCTACAACAACGCGGCCATGCCCTATACCCAGCGCCTGACCTGGGGCGGCGTGGCGCTGCATGCCGGCGGCCTGCCCGGCTACCCCTCCTCGCACGGCTGCGTGCACCTGCCCTCGGTGT
>JAUIJO010000114.1 GCA_030431185.1 Gammaproteobacteria bacterium
AAGGGCACCAGGATGTTGCGCATCCCGTAGAAGCTGAACCGCTCGCAGGCCTCGTTGCCGATGATGTAGGGGATCTGCCGGGGCATCTTCCCGGGCGTTGAGGGGGCTGCGGCATTCGTCGACATCGGGCGGTTCCAGGAGCGGGCACTAACCCCCGAGCCTACCGCAGATCGCCGATCCGGGGTTGGCCGGCCCCTGTCGGCAACGCAGTCGATGTCGGCCCACCGTTGCGCTCGAACGGCATGCCCGTCGCCCCGCGCGGGCCGGCCCGCCGCGCAGCCTGCCGACAGCATGTGTCAGCAGCCGCGTCCATCGGAGGGGGCGGCGACCCCGGCTCCGTTACCATGTCGGCACCGCCACCCGCTGCCCGAACGACGATGATCCGACTCCTCAGCACTGCCCTCGTCCTTGCCTGCGCCACCCTCGCGCCGCCGGTGTCCGCGGCCGCCGCCGACGACGGCCTGCGGACCGTCGCCGAGCGCAGCGGGTTCCTCCGGACCGGCCGCTACGAGGAAGTGATCGCGCTGTGCGATGCCTTCGCCGCGCGCTATCCGGATTCAGTGCGTTGCGAGACCTTCGGCACCACGCCCGAGGGGCGGCAGATGAAGCTGCTGGTGGTGTCGCGCGACGGCGCCTTCACGCCGGCGCAGGCACGCGAAGGGGGATTGCCGGTCACCCTGGTCCAGGGCGGCATCCATGCCGGCGAGATCGACGGCAAGGACGCGGGTTTCCTGGCCTTGCGCGAATTGCTCGACGGCGAGGTCGACGGCGATCCACTGGGCAGGCAGGTCCTGCTGTTCGTGCCGGTCTTCAACGTCGATGGCCACGAACGGTTCAAGGCCTGGAACCGCCCCAACCAGCGCGGCCCGGAGGAGATGGGCTGGCGCACGACGGCGCAGAACTACAACCTCAACCGCGACTACGCCAAGGCCGACACGCCGGAGATGCAGGCGATGCTGGCGCTCTACAACGCCTGGGATCCGCTGGTGTACCTGGACCTGCACGTCACCGACGGGGCCAAGTTCGAGCCCGACATCTCCATCCAGGTCGAGCCGCTGCACGCAGGCGACACGGCCATGCGGAAGGTCGGCCTGGCCTTCCGCGACGGCGTCCTCGACGCACTCCGGGACGCCGGCTCGATGCCGCTGCCCTTCTATCCGTCCTTCATCGAGTACGACAATCCCGCCTCGGGATTCCGCGACGGCGTGGCCACGCCGCGCTTCTCCCACGGCTATACCTGGCTGCGCAACCGCCTCGGGATGCTGGTCGAGACCCATTCGTGGAAGACCTACCCGGAACGGGTCAAGGCCACGCACGACACGATCCTCGCGTCGCTGGACCTGGTCGCGCGCCATGGCCGCGACTGGCTGCGCGAGGCGCACGCCGCCGACCGGCGCGCAGGCCAGCTCGGAGGAGTAGCCGTCCCGCTCGACTTCAAGGCCACCGACGACGCCCGCACCATCGAGTTCCGCGGCTACGCGTACACCCGCACCCCGTCGGAGGTGTCGGGCGCGCTGATGACCCGTTACGACGAGTCCACGCCGCAGGTCTGGAAGGTCCCCCTGTACGACCGCATCGTGCCCGACCATGTCGCCACGGCACCCCGCGGCGGTTACCTGGTGCCGGCCGCACAGGCCGATCGGGTCGCGCCCCGGCTGGCCGCGCATGACATCCGTTTCCAGCGCCTGGCGCGGGCACTGGATGGGGCGGAGGTCCAGGCCTTCCGCGCCACCACCTCGTCGTTCGCCAACGCGTCGATGGAAGGCCACCAGCGCTTGAGCGTGGAAGGCGCGTGGACGCCGGAGCGTCGCGACCTGCGCGCCGGCGCGCTGTTCGTCCCGATCGCACAGCCCAAGGCGCGCCTGGTGATGGCCCTGCTGGAACCGGAGGCCCCCGACGCCCTCGCCGGCTGGGGCGAGTTCAACAATGCCTTCGAGCGCAAGGAATACATGGAGGACTATGTCGCCGAGGAGGTCGCCCGCGGGATGCTGGCCAACGATCCGGCGATCAAGGCCGAATTCGAACGACGCCTCAGGGAGGACAAGGCCTTCGCCGACAGCCCGCAGGCACGCCTGGACTTCTTCTACCGGCACCACAGCGCCTGGGACGACCGCTACAACCTGTACCCGGTGGTGCGGACCGATGCGGTGCCCGGTGAACAGGGCCCGGGCAGGCACTGACGCGACGACGACGCGGTCTCTCCCATGCTGGTCGGCGCCTTGCATGGAGCCTTGCCATGAGCCGAACCCCTTCAGCCGCCCGCCTCTCCCTGGGCATCGGCAGCAGCCTCGTGCTGGTGCTGGCCGCCTGCCAGCCCGACGTGCCGTCCACGTCGTCCACCTCGCCCACAGCGTCGACGACCGCAGCAGCCGCGGACAGCCCGGAGCCGGCACCGGCGTCCACGGCGGTGATCGAAGGGCACGCCGTCTACCGTGAACGCATGCTGCTGCCGCCCGGGTCGCGCCTGACCGTCCAGCTCATCGACACCCTGTTGGCCGATACGCCCAAGGCGGTCATCGCCGAGGTCACCGTCGACGACGCCGGACCGCCGCCGATCGCCTTCAGCCTGCCCTATCCCCCGCAGGCGCTGCGCGCCAATGGCATGTACGGCCTGCACGCTTCGCTGAGGGGACCCGATGGCCAACTGATGTTCGTCACCGACGCCCGGCACGCCTTCGACCCCGCCGGGCAGGCCCCGGTCGAACTGCTGCTCAAGCGGGTCCAGGGTTCGCCCGGCGCGCCTGGCGGCGGCGCGGCCACCACGCACCACCTCCAATGCGGCGACCAGCGGGTCGACGTCCGCCTGCGTCCCGCCGCTGGCCTGGCCGCGGTGTCGGTGTCCGGTCGATCCCTGGGCCTGACGTCGGTGGCCAGCGCCCAAGGCAGTCGCTACGAAGACGACCTGGGCAACGCGCTGTCGCGCATCGACGACGTGTTCTCGCTCAGCCTCGCCGGCCAGCCCGCCGTCGCCTGCAGCGCCGTCGAGTCGCCGTCGCCGTGGACGGAGGCGGCCTCCCGCCAGGTGGCGTTCCGTGCGGTCGGCAACGAGCCGGGTTGGCAGGTGGAAGTGGGCATGGGGCAAACGCCCTCGCTGAGGGCCGAGCTCGACTACGGCTCGCGCGTGGTCGAGGTCGCGCGGGCGCAAACCGTGGGCCTGGGGTATGCCGGCACTGCGGAGGACGGGTCGAGCGTGAAACTGGAGGTCGAGCGCACACCCTGCCAGGACGGCATGAGCGGTGAATCGTTCGAGGCCCGCGCGCGGCTGACGGTGGACGCCCGGGCCTACCAGGGCTGCGGCGCGTTCCTCGCCCACTGAATCGACGGATCGCCCGCGACGGACCCGCGATTCAGTGTCCCAGCGGCCAGCTACCCACCTCTTCGTAGGCATGGCGGTTGGCCAGGTCGCTGCGCACCAGCACGAAACGCTCGACCCGCCAGGGGATGGGCGGATCGAGTGGCACCCGTGGCCAAGGCTGGCCGCAATCGCGGACGACGGTCACGTGCGGCACCAGCGCCGTCGCGCCCTTGAGCCGTACCGGCCCGCCCGCCAGGCCGGCGTCGAGGCGCGTGCGCAGCGCATGCAGGGAAGCCGGCGCTTGCCGGGACCCCAACCAGCACACGCGCGACGAGGGAAACCCATCGGCGATGTCCAACGGCATCTCGAAACCGGCCAGCCGGACGCCTGCCGCCGCCCGCATCGCCATGTCGTGCACCGGCGCATGTTCGGCGGGATGTTCGCCGAGCCAGCGCAGGGTCAGGTGGTAGCGATCGGGGCGCAGCCGCCTGCCGCCGCCGCGGACACCCGGCAGCAACCGCGTCGTGGCCTCGTCGATCCGTGCCCGGGTCGCCGCATCGGGCCACAGGGCGAAGAACAGGCTGTAGCGCGGCGTCGCGTCTGTCGCCGGGAGGCCGGCGAGATCGAGTTGCTCCATCGGGAAAGTCTAGCCCAGGCCCGACCTCGACCGAACCGAACCGCGCCGAATCGAGCCGCTGCCTGGCGGCGCAGGGATCAGTCGCCCTGGCCTTCCAGCTCGCTCCAGCGCGCATAGGCGACGTCCAGTTCGCCCTGCACGTCCTCCAGGCGCGATGCATGCGCGGCCACCTTCGCAGGGTCGCCCTGGAAGAAGGCCGGGTCGTTCATCTCGTCGCTGAGAGCCGAGAGGCGGGTTTCCAGCGTCTCGATCCGCGCGGGCAGCTGCTCGAGTTCGCGCGCGTCCTTGTAGCTGAGCTTGCGACGCGCGGGCGCCGGTGGGTCCGCCGCGGGGGCGGCGTCGCCGGACTTCTGCACCGGGGCGGTCGTGCTGGACGGGGCACGCGGGCGTTGCCGCAGCCAGTCGGTATAACCGCCCACGTACTCTCCCACCCGGCCCTCGCCTTCCATCACGATGGTGGAGGTGACCACGTTGTCGAGGAAGTCGCGATCGTGGCTGACCAGCAGCAGGGTGCCGGGATAGTCGCCCAGCAGTTCTTCCAGCAGCTCCAGCGTTTCCACGTCCAGGTCGTTGGTGGGTTCGTCCATCACCAGCAGGTTGGACGGCTGCGCGAACAGCTTGGCCAGGAGCAGGCGGTTGCGTTCGCCCCCCGAGAGCCGGGTGATCGGCGCGCGCGCACGCTCGGGCGTGAACAGGAAGTCCTGCAGGTAACCGATGACGTGCTTCTGCTTGCCGCCGACCTCGACGAACTCCCGGCCTTCGGACACGTTCTCCAGCGCGTTCCAGTCTTCCCGCAGCGTGGCGCGGTACTGGTCGAAGTAGGCGACCTGGAGGTTGCTGCCCAGGCGCACTTCACCCCGCGAGGGCGCGATCTCGCCCAGCAGGAGCTTGATGAGTGTGGTCTTGCCACTGCCATTGGGGCCGATCAGGCCGATGCGGTCGCCCCGGAACACGGTGGTGTCCAGGCCTTGCACCAGTACCCGGTCGCCATAGGCGAACCCCAGGCCCTTGGCGTCGATCACCTTCTTGCCGGAAGCCTCGCCCTTGGCCAGGTCCATGCGCACGTTGCCCTGGAGGTCGCGGCGCTCGGCGCGTTCGCTGCGCATCTGCTTCAGTCGCCGGACGCGGCCTTCGTCGCGGGTACGCCGCGCCTTGATGCCCTGCCGGATCCAGGCTTCCTCCTGCGCCAGCAGCTTGTCGAAGCGGGCGTTCTCCTGTGCCTCGGCGTTGAGTCGCTCTTCCCGGCGACGCAGGTAGTTCGCCCAGTCGCCCGGCCAACTGGTGACCTGGCCGCGGTCGATCTCCACGATCCGGGTCGCCAGCGCGCGCAGGAAGCGACGGTCATGGGTGATGAAGACCAGGGCGCCGGGCCAGTTCTTGAGGAAGCCCTCCAGCCAGTCGATCGCCTCGATGTCGAGGTGGTTGGTCGGCTCGTCCAGCAACAGGACATCGGGCGAGGACACCAGCGAGCGCGCCAGCAGCACGCGCCGCTTCATGCCGCCCGACAGCCGCGAGAACACGGCGTCGCCATCCAGTTCGAGCTTCTCCAGGGTCTCGGTCACCCGCTGGTCGAGCGACCAGCCGTCCGCGGCCTCGATCCGTCCCTGCACGTCCGCCAGGGCATCCATGTCGATCTCGTCGGCGTGGCTGAGATGGTGGTACTCCGCCAGCCAGCGACCCAGCTCGCCCAGGCCATCGGCCACCACGTCCCAGACGTCGCCCTCCGCGCCGGCAGGCACCTCCTGCTCGAGCCGCGCGACGCGCACGCCCTCTTCGCGCCGGACTTCGCCGTCGTCGGCCTGGAGGTCGCCGGAGAGCAGGCGCAACAGGGTCGACTTGCCCGCGCCGTTGCGGCCGATCAGGGCGATGCGCTCGCCGGCTTCGATGGACAGGCTGACGTTTTCCAGCAGCAAGGGGCCGCCGACGCTGAAGTCGACGTTGATGAGATTGATCAGGGACATCCGCCCATTCTACGGGGGATGCCCGGTGGCCGGGCGACGCGGTGGCTCAGCGCAGGCGCACGACCCGCGAGGCCACCCGGTCGGGCGTGACCAGCCGCAACGCGATGTCGAGCTCGTCCCCGGGCGCCAGCGTCCCCGGCGCAACCGGACGGCCATCCATCTCGACCACCCGGGTGCCCGGCTCATAGCGGACGCGGACCGAGATGTTGGTCTTGGCCTGGGCCACCGTGACCGTGCTGCTCGCAGTGTTGATCGAGACCACTCGACCATGCAGGTAGTGTCCCCACGGAAGGGCCTGGGCGGGGGCATGGAGCACGTCGACGCGTTCGGCGGTGGGCGGACGCCCATCGTTCGACGCCAGGACCCTGACGCGGTTACCCACGGCAAGGGACGTCGGCCCGGCACTCCTGCCTTCCGCGAACACCTCCGTCCCGGGCGTGTAACGGAGGTTCGTGGCGGAGCCCTGCCCCATCGCATTGCCGGTCTGGGTGTCATCGGCCAGGGACAGGGTCGACGCGTCGGCATCGATCCTTACCACGGTACCCACGAGCGCCTGGCGACCGGCCATCGCATTGTCCGCGGGCGATCGACCACCGGACACGCAAGCGGCCAACCACATGCATGCCAGCGCGCCGGGAAGCACCCGGCCCACCCACGGGCTGCGTGGAAAACGGGAATCGGCGAGCGACACGACGGTTCTCCTCATCCGGACGGGGACATGCCGGAATGCTGCACCCGGCGATGTCGAGGTTTCATGAACTGCACGAGAGCATCGAGCAACCCGCCCGGTCGCGGGCCCAGTCCGGACGGCGTCGAGCGAACGCCTCGTGGCCCGGCTGATCGTCGTAGGGGTGGCGCATCACCTCCATCAACGCGTGCAGACGCGACAGGTCGCCTGCCTCGGCGAGGTCGATGGCCTCCTGGGCCAGGTAG
Organism: Gammaproteobacteria bacterium; assembly: GCA_030431185.1. GTDB lineage: Bacteria > Pseudomonadota > Gammaproteobacteria > Xanthomonadales > Xanthomonadaceae > Marilutibacter. The sequence goes on from JAUIJO010000114.1 coordinate 6,827, forward strand.
TTGCGCGGTACGTAGCGGGGATTGCTCGCATCCATCAAGGCCTTGCGATGCTCCGCCGGCAGCGGGTCGTCGCTGGCCCGCGCGGCATAGGTGCGCAGCCAGTCGAGCAGGGCCGGCGCCACCGCGTCCCGCTTGGCTTCGTCGTAGAACGCGCCCTCGAAGGGCTGCAGGGAGGGCGCCGTCGCATCCAGGTGGGCCAGTTGCCTGAAGAACAGGGTCATGTCGATGCTGCCCTGCTTCAACAGCCCCCGCAGCGCCTGCATGCGCGCCTGGTCTTCGTCGCGGCACTCCGACAGGCCCAGCTTGGCCGCAATGGTGCCGCGCTCGGCCTCTTCGTAAGCCTCGACGTAGCGTCGCAGGCCCGACTGCAGGACATCGGGGCCGTCGAACAGTGGCGAGAGCGCGCCGGCCAGGCGTCCCAGGTTCCAGTAAGCGACCTGCGGCTGCTGGCCGAACCGGTAGCGCCGGTGCTGGCGGTCGGTGGTGTTGGGGGTCCAGTCAGGATCGAAATCGTCGAGCCAGCCGTAGGGACCGTAGTCGATGGTGAGCCCCAGGATCGACATGTTGTCGGTGTTCATCACTCCATGCACGAAACCCACCCGCATCCAGTGCGCGACCATCACCGCGGTGCGTTCGCAGACCTCGGTGAACCAGTCGCCGCGCAACGCTTCGCCCTCGCCGCGCAGGTGGGGGAAGTCGCGCGCGATGCAGAAATCCACCAGCGTCCGCAGCAGCGGCACGTCCCCGCGGGAGGCGGGCAGCTCGAAGTGGCCGAAGCGGATGAAGGACGGCGCGACCCGGCAGACCACCGCGCCGGGCTCGGGTGCGGGGTGGCCGTCGTAGAACATGTCCCGCACGACGGGCTCGCCGGTCGCCACCAGGCTCAACGCCCGCGTCGTCGGCACGCCGAGGTGGTGCATCGCCTCACTGCACAGGAACTCACGCAGGGAAGAACGGAGCACGGCGCGGCCATCGGCGGTCCGGGAATACGGGGTGGGACCGGCGCCCTTGAGCTGCAGTTCCCAGCGATGTCCGGCCGCGTCGACGACTTCGCCCAGGCCGATCGCGCGGCCGTCCCCCAGCTGGCCCGCCCAGTGGCCGAACTGGTGTCCCCCATAGTTGCTGGCGAACGCCTGCATCCCCGGCAGGAGCCGGTTGCCGGCGAGCGTCGCCGCGCCCGCGGGGGATTCCATCCAGTCGGCGTCCAAACCCAGTTCGGCCGCCATGCCGGCCGACCACGCCAGCATCCGCGGTGCCGCGACGGGTTCGGGCTCGACCGCGGACCACAACGCCCCTTCGACCTGGCGGACGCGGCGCTCCCGCAGGGGGTCGCCGGGCAGGTCCCTCACAAATGCATTGTCGAAGCGTAGACTGGGATCCGGGAGCATGCTTTGGGGGCGGCGGCGCATCGGTCGATGCCGTCCGATTGTATGCCGTGGCGCCCGCAAGGACTGGCAGGCGAGACCAGCACAGGATCTCGATCAGTCGAACAGGGGGCGCGATCGATGTTTTCCTCGAGTTTCCGCAGGCACGAACCGGGACACGGGCTGTCGCCGGACGAGCACGCGCGTTTCCAGAAGTTCGCCTTCAAGAAGATGCGGCGCGCGATGGGCCTGCTGATGTTCGGCCTGCCGATGCTGTTCGCGGTCGGGTGGGCGCGCGACCTCGTGGTGCTGGGCGACGCCGCCCATTGGACCCTGCTGGTACGCCTGGTGATGATCATCGGCCTGCTCATCCTGGCCAGCCTGACCTGGCTGTCGGGTTTCAGTCGTGGCGCCGAGGTGTTCGGCGGGCTCTACGCCCTGCTCTTCAGCGTGGCCATCGCGGTGACCTCGTCGATCGAGCCCGCGCGACTCAGCCTGACGCACGTGCCGATCATGTTGATGGCGATCATCCTGCTGCCGTTCGCGATCACCCGCCGGTCGGCGATCCTGACCTGCGCGGGCCTGGTCCTGCCGATGTACGGCCTGCTCTGGTACCTGCACGCCCCGGCTGCACTTTGGATGGCCTACACCCTGTTCTTCGTCGCCGCCTGCGTGATCGGATCGACCCAGCGCAATGCGCATCTGGCGGCCTCCCGGGAAATCTTCCGCTACCGCGGGCGGCTGCTGCAACGCCTGCACCGCGATGCACGGGGCCATGCCACCCCCGGCACCGGCGAGCGCGATGGCTGGGAAACGCGGGCCCACTACCTGCACCGGCACCAGCGCGACGCACGGCAGTTGCTCTCGGTGGCAAGGCTGGACCTCGAGCCACTGGATCCGGGGCAGGAGCCGCTCGACGTGGCCGCCGCCGATGCGCTGGTGCGCCGCATCTCCGAGGTCATGCGCGGCTGCCTGCGCCACGGCGACATGCTGGCGCGCGTCGACGGCCGGAGCTTCGTGCTTTTCCTGCCCGGGAGCGATGCCGACACCGCCGCGCGGGTGGTGGAACGCATTCGCCGGGCGGTCGGGGAGATGTCGCACGCCAGCCCGCCGTCGATCAGTGCGGGCATCACCCAGACCCGCGATCGCGAACCGCTCAAGGAAGCCACCGGGCGCGCCGAAGCCGCCTTGCACGAAGCGCGTGTCCGCGGCCGAGATCGCGTCGTGCTGGCCTGAATTCACAATCCCGCCTGACCCGCTCGTGCCGCAATGCACCATCCGGGGCCGTTCGGAGCGTAAAATAGGCGATTGGCCCTCGCGGGCAGTACGAGGGTCATTCCCATGAGCGACGACACCGCTGGCGACAGCACCCCCAACATGAAATTCAGCGACCTGGCCCTGCCCGAGCCGCTGCTGAAGGCATTGCGCGACGTGGGCTACGAGTCCCCCTCGCCCATCCAGGCGGCCACCATCCCGCCCCTGCTCGAGGGCCGCGACATGCTCGGCCAGGCGCAGACGGGCACCGGCAAGACCGCGGCCTTCGCGCTGCCGATCCTGGCGCGCATCGACCCTGCCCAGAAGAAGCCCCAGGCCCTGGTCCTCGCCCCG
>JAUIJO010000115.1 GCA_030431185.1 Gammaproteobacteria bacterium
CGATCAGGACCAGGTCACCGTCGCGCACCGGGCCGTTGTTGGCCACGTAGTGCAGGATGCAGGCGTTCGCGCCGGCGCCGACGATGCTGCCGTACGCCGGCATCGCATCGTGGGCGCGGAACACCCGCTCGACCTCGGCCTGCAATTCGTACTCGTGCATGCCCGGGCGCACCGCCCGCATGGCAGCGGCGTGCGCCTGGACGCTGATGTCGCTGGCGCGCTGCATCAGGCGGAGCTCGTCGCGATCCTTGAACAGCCGCATCTCGTCCAGCAGGTGGCCCAGCTCCAGGAACTCGTGCGGGGGCTGCGCGCCGTGGCGCACCTGCGCACGCACGCGGTTGAGCCAGCCGATCAGCTTGAGGTCGAAGTCCTGGTCGCGACCGAAGTGGTAGTAGACGCGGGTGCGGCCCTCCAGCAGGCCGGGCAGGATGTCGTCGAGGTCGGTGATCGGGTACGCATCGTCGAAGCCGAACCGCTCGATGGCGCCTTCGGTCCCGTGGCGCGGCCCGTCCCAGCCTTCCCGCTCGGGGTCGCGCTCGCGGCAGAACAGCAGGCTCTCGCCATGCGCGCGGCCCGGCACCAGGACCAGCACCGCCTCGGGCTCGGGAAAGCCACTGAGATACCAGAAATCGGAGTCCTGGCGATACGGGTAGGCGGTATCGCGGCTGCGCACCCGTTCGGCCGCCGCGGGCAGGACGAGGATGGCATCGCGCCCGGTCATCCGCATCAACTGGCGGCGACGTCGGACATGGTTGCGATTGGGCGTGGCAAGGGCTCGCAGGGGCATGGGATCGGTTCCGCGGCTGGCGCCCGGGGACAGGCCGGGCGGGCAGGGCCACCGCGTGCGCTGCCCGTCGGCGCGTGGGGTCAGTTGAGTCGCTGGCGGTGCTGGGCGGCCAGTACGCAGTCGCCATGCAGCAGGAGTGCTGCCACGCGGACGAACTCCTCGATCTCCACCAGCGCTTCCTCGTCGGCGTCGTCGCCGTCTTCCTGGGGTTGCGCGCGCGCGAGCCGGGCCAGGTCGGCCAGGGCCTCCTGGCCTTCTTCCGACAGCGGGTCCTGCGCACCCACGGCAAGGCCGAATGCGCCGACGAAGCCGTGGCACCACTCGAACAGCGCGCCGCTCCGCGTCTCCAGCGACGTGTCGCTGTCGGGCAGCAACAGGTCGAAGCCGAAGCCACGGTCGGCCAACTGGGCGGCGGTCACGCTGGCCAGCGCCTGCAGGCTGGAGTCCGCATCCGGCACGGGCGCGGCGGGGTCGGCCAGCACGGCGCCGAGCCAATCGGGCTTGAGCACGCCACCCCCCGCCAGCCAGCCGCACAGGCCGCCATGGAGTTCGGAGCCGGAAACGCCCAGGGACAGCCGGCGGACGTCGGCCTCGACGGCGGTGAGCTCGGGCAGCTCGTTGGAAGGGTCCGTCACGGGCAGCTCATTACGTTACTGACAGGTAGGCGAAGTGTAACAAGCCGGGGGACACGACCGGTCGATTGGCGTCGAGCAGGCTGCCTGCCTACACTCGCTTCACCGACTCCTCACAGACAAGGTCTTCCACCAGATGCCAGACCGGCCGCCGCGCGCGAAGGGCTCCACGAACGGATGCGAAGCCTTGCCGGCGGCAAGGGCGACGACCCGCGCCGCCCGACGCCTGGCCGGCGTGCTGCTGGCGCTGGCCGCGCTGCTGGCCGCGCCGCTCCACGCAAGCGTCCGGGACTACTATTTCACACCGCTGGGCAGCGACCGCGGCCTGGCCCAGAACACCGTCCGCAGCCTGGTCCAGGATCCCCAGGGCTTCGTCTGGGTGGGCACCTATGGCGGGCTCCACCGCTACGACGGGCGCCGCTTCCAGTTGTTCCAGCACGACCCGCGCGATCCTGCCAGCCTTCCCGACAGCTACATCACCGCACTGGCGGTGTCGGACGAACGGAACCTCTGGATCGGCACCTATTCCGAATACGTGGCGCGCCTGGACCTGTCCAGCGGCGAGATCCAGCGCTTCGACGGCGATGCCGGCAGGCAGAGCCGCGCGCAGCGGCAGGTCAGGGCGCTGCTGCCCCGCTCCGGACAGCTGTGGATCGCCACCGGGACAGGCCTCGAGCGCCTGGAGCCATCGACCGGCACCCGCACCCCCATCCTGATGTTCGACAGCGCCCAGCTGGCCGGCTCGCCCCTGCAGTCGCTGGTCGGCGACCGGAGCGGCAACGTCTGGTACGGCAATGGGCTGGGGCTGTTCAAGGTCGCCCCAGGCGGCGACGTCGTGCGGGTGGGCGAAGCGGGTCCCACCCTGAGCCTCGCGCTGGATCACCAGGGACGGGTGCTGGTCGGGCGCCAGGACGGCCTCTACGTGCTTGGCGACAGCGGCGACACCCTGCGCCGGGCGTGGCCGCTGCAGGCGCCCCCGCCCAACGAGGGCCTGCAGGTACGGGCCATCGTCGAAACACCGGACCGGCACCTGTGGTTGTCGATCGCGGACAGGGGCCTCGTACGCTTCGACCCCTCCACGGGCCGTTCCGAATCGATCCGGGAAGATCCCCTGGTGCCGGCGAGCCTGCCGGAAAGCAACATCAACACCCTGCTGGTCGATGGCGGTGGCATGTTGTGGGCGGGCGGCTCTTTCCGGGGCGTGTCGGTCACCGACCCCAAGGGGACGCGGTTCCGCTACATCTTCGACCGCTCCGGCGGCGACGAGCACCGCATGGTCGCCCACAACAGCATCCGCGCCGTCCACGAAGACGCGGATGGCCAGTTGTGGCTGGCCACCGACGACACCGGGTTCTACCGCTACGACATCGCGGCGGACAGTTTCGAGTACTGGAGGGACGCACTCCTCGCCGCATTCCCCGACAGTCCGACCCCGCCCCGCATCCTGGCGATCAGCGATGCCGGCCATGGCCGCATGTGGCTGGCGACCAACGAAGGGCTGGTCCGCTTCGACCCGAAAGAGGGCACGTTCGAACGCGACATGCTGGGGACCTACGCGGGTACTCAGTTGCGCAGCGTCCTGGTCGACAGCCACGGCGACCTGTGGCTGGGCACGCAGAACATCGGCCTGCTGCACATGCGCCGCGACGGGGGCCGCGTCGTCAACTACAGCCATCGCGACGACGACCCGCGCCAGCTCGCGAACGGGAGCGTCCATGCCCTGCTCGAGGACCGTAAGGGTCGCATCTGGATCGGCACCGGCGACGGGCTGAGCCTGCTCGACCCGGCGACGGGCCAGTTGCGTCATTTCCGCCATGGGCTCAACGCCCCCGACAGCCTGTCGGGCAACCTGATCCGCGCCCTCCACATGGATGCCCAGGGCACGATCTGGGTCGGCACCCGGTCCGGCCTGAGCCGGGTCAGGGAAGACGAGGATGGCACGATCCGCTTCGACCACCCCTTGGCCGCCAGCCTCGCCGACCAGCCCGTGCCGATGGTGTTCTCGATTGGGGAAAGCCGTAGCGGCGAACTCTGGCTGGGCACCGACGGCGGACTGCTCCGCTTCAATCCGCGCACGGGCACGACGCACGGGTATGGCCTGGCCGATGGCCTGCAGGACCTGGAGTTCAACGGGGGCGCCTATACGCGCCTGCGCGATGGCCGGCTGGCCTTCGGTGGCGTGCGCGGGCTCAACCTGTTCATGCCGGAAGCCATCCAGTCCTCGGACTTCGTCGCCCCCCTGCGCCTGCTCTCGGCCCGCATCGGCACGGAGTCCCCCAGCGACGGCGCCACGATGTGGCAGACCCAGGCGATCGACGTGGCGGGGGACACCGACCTGCTGCGCCTGCGCATCGGCGCGCTCGACTACTCCCCCGCGGTCAACACCCGTTATCGCTACATGATGGAGGGGTTCGACCGCGACTGGATCGACAACGGCGGCCAGACCAACATCACCTACACCCGGCTGCCGCCGGGGCGCTATACCTTCCGTGCCCAGGCGACCAACCGCGACGGCGCCTGGAGCGCCTCCGAGCTGCGCCTGCCGGTCCATGTCGCCCCTCCCCTGTGGCGGCACCCCGCCACCCTGACCCTCATCTGCCTGGCGAGCCTGCTGGCCGCCGGCGTACTGGGCTGGCGCTGGCGCCAGTCGCGGCGCCGCGAACAGGGCTGGTTCGACCAGATCCGCGAACGCGAGGAGCGCCTCAAACTCGCGCTGTGGGCCTCCGGGGAGCAGTTCTGGGACTACGACCTCGGCAATCGCCAACTGCACTGGATGCGGGTCTACGACCAGGATGGCACGGCGCCACAGATCAGCACGCAGACCCAGGTCAATGCCACGCACGAGATCCACGACGAGGACCTCGAACGCGTGGCCACGCAGCTGCGCAGGCACCTGCGTGGCGACACCGCCCTGTTCCTGTCCGAGCACCGCTCGCGCCGGCCGGACGGCAGCTGGGCGTGGATGCGCACCCGCGGGCGGGTGGTCGAGCGCGACGCCCAGGGCCGTGCCGTCCGCGTGGCGGGTACCGCGCGCGACATCACCACCAACCGCAGCGCCGAACGCGAACGCCGCATCGCCAGCGAGGTGCTGCGCAGCATGGCCGAGGCGGTGGCCGTCTTCGACCGGGAGTTCCACTTCATCTCGGTCAATCCCGCCTTCGAGCGGATGACGGGGTATCCGGGCGCGGAAGTGATCGGGCGTCCGACCAGCCTGCTCGACAGTCAACAGCACGACCCGGCGTTCTACCAGCACATGCGCCACGAACTCGAGCGCAACGGGCGCTGGTCCGGCGAGATCTGGCAGCAGCGCAAGGACGGCAACGAGTTCCTGTGCGCGCTCCAGAGCACCGCCGTCCACGAGGCGGGTGGACAGGCCGGCAACTACGTGGCGGTACTGGCCGACATCACCGACCAGAAGCGTGCCGAACAGGAACTGCGCTACCTGGCCAACTACGACACCCTCACCAGCCTGCCCAACCGCGCCCTGCTCTCGGAACGGCTCTCGCGGGCGATCGTCCGCGCGCGGCGGAACGGTCGCAAGATCGCCGTCCTGTTCCTCGACCTGGACCGCTTCAAGGACATCAACGACTCCCTCGGCCACGCCGCCGGCGACCGCATCCTGCGCGCCGCCGCCAACCGGCTGCAGCAGACCGTCGGCCCCGCCCACACGGTCGCACGGCTGGGGGGCGACGAGTTCACCGTGGTGCTGGAGGACATCGACAGCGTGGAGGATGCAGAAGGCATCGCCCGCGAGCTGCTCGATGCGTTCGAATCGGCCCTGGATTTCGACGAGCGCCACGACGTCTCGATATCGCCCTCGATCGGCATCGCCCTCTACCCGGACCACGCGCAGGTCCCCACCGACCTGCTCAAGCACGCCGACACCGCCATGTACCAGGCCAAGGCGGCCGGACGTCGCACGTTCATGCGCTACCACGAGACAATGGACGTGGAGATCCGTCGCCGCGCGACGATCACGGCGGCATTGCGCAAGGTGCTGGAGCGCGGCGAACTGCAACTCGTCTACCAGCCGCAGCTTTCGCTGGGCGAACAGGCGATCACCGGCGTCGAGGCCCTGCTGCGCTGGAACAGCGAGGAACACGGCCCCATCTCGCCCGCCCAGTTCATCCCGCTCGCCGAGGAGACCGGCCTGATCCTCGAGATCGGCGAGTGGGTCCTGCGCGAAGCCAGCACCCGCCTCATGCAGTGGCGCCAGGAGGGGATCACCGGACTGACGATGGCGGTCAACGTGTCCGCCCTGCAGTTGCTCCGCGGCGACCTCCCCGACGTGCTGGAGCGGGTCCTGCGCGAAACCGGCATCCCGCCGCAGCACCTGGAGCTCGAGCTCACCGAAAGCGTCATCATGGCCAACGCGGAACAGACCGCGACCACCCTGCGCGCGCTGCGCGACCTGGGCGTGGGCCTGGCCGTGGACGACTTCGGCACCGGCTACTCCTCGCTGGCCTACCTCAAGCGGCTGCCCCTGACGTCGCTGAAGATCGACAAGGAATTCATCGACGACCTCAGCGAGGATTCCGACGACGCCGCCATCACCAGCACGATCATCACCATGGCCCACTCGCTCGGGCTCAACGTGGTGGCCGAGGGCGTGGAGGAGACCGCGCAGATGGAGTTCCTTCGCGACCACGCCTGCGACGAGATCCAGGGCTACTGGCTGGCCCGCCCCCTCGATGCCGACGCCTGCGCACGGTTCCTGCGCGAGTGGGAGGGCGACGCACCCGCGGGCGCCCTCGAGGGTGCACGGCACGCGCATTGAGCCGCCCATCTTGACCGCCCCCCGCGCGCTGCCTATCGTGCCGTGATGGACCATGCCGATCTGCTTGCCCAACTCCAGGCCCTCGTCGCCCGCGTCGACACGCTGGCCGAGCGCACGCGGCGCCTCGGCGAGGAGAACCGGAGCCTGCGCCAGCAGCAGGAACAACTGGTCGGCGAGCGCTCCGCCCTACTGGCCAAGAACGAGCAGGCGCGGGTCAGGGTCGAAGCCATGATCGCGCGGCTCAAGTCCCTGGAGCAGCACACGTGATCCGCGGGCGGGGCCTTCCGCCGTCCAGCGCGGTGCCGACCGGCGTGGTGCCCGCGCCAGGCACGTCCTTTCCAGTCACGCTGCGGTCAAGGTCTTCGACCCAGTATGTCGGTCACACGGAAAGGCATCGGTACCCCCGCTGTCGACGCCCATCTCCCGGGATCCCCGGTCCGTCGAGCATCGACCCGCCTTCCACCATATTTCCTCGCATGGCGGCCCCCTTGCCCCCTTGCGATTCGCTGGGACCCTGATGACACGCCCCAATACCCCGGTCAGCATCCGCCTGCTCGATCGCGAATACACCGTGGGCTGCGAGCCCGACGAGCGCGACAGCCTGCTCGAAGCCGCCAAGCTGCTTGATGGCAAGATGCGCGAGGTCCGGGGCGACAATCGCATGGCCGCGCTGGATCGCGTCGCGGTCCTGGCGGCGCTCAACCTGGCCCATGAGCTGCAGCAGTTGCGGGCCGAGGAAGGCCAGCGCGACCGCGAACTCGGACGCACCCTTGGCGAGCTGCACCGCAAGCTCGACAGCCTGCTCGACACCCCCCTCGACTGAGTCCATCCCCCGTCGCCGTGTCGCGGTCCGCCCCCGACGGGCGGCCGAAAGAAAGGTGAACGGGATCGCCCGCGCACCGACAAGCGGCCACGCGAAACCCGCGGCGCGCGCTATACTGCTGCCACGTCCTCTGCTGTGGACGACGGCGTGCGCAAACATTCGCCTTGTCCCTTAATTGCGACCGAGGGGGCGCAACGGATTCCCGGAGTGCAGGTCCGCCACGTAGCGGAAAGCCCGACGGTCTCCCAGCGTCCCCACTTGAACCCCGGGTTCAAGGTCGTTTCGCGCGCATCGCCATCGGCGGAGGACTTTTGATCATCGCGTGCAGCGCCCTCGTGGCGCTGTTCGCACGTTTGTCTCCCGTCCGGCGGCCCGCGGTCGCTCCCGAACCGGATGCCGTTCGATGACCGAAGACCGCGCCAGCCAGCGCCGCGAACTGCGTGGAACCCTGCGCCAGCACAGGCGGGCGGTCCCCGCGCCGATTCGCATGGCCGCCGCCGAACGGCTTGCAGACCGCCTCCTCGCACTTCCATTCGCGCCCGGCTCCGGCCCGGTCGCCGGCTACTGGAGCAGCGACGGTGAGATCGCATTGCACGCCTGGCAGCTCCGCCTGCCCGCCGACTGCACCTACTGCCTGCCCGTGCTCGGCCAGGGCCATCGCCTGCATTTCGCACCTTGGCGGCCGGGCGCGGCGCTGGTCCACAACCGGTTCGGCATCCCCGAGCCCGACGTCGACGCGGCCGCACTGCTCGAACCCGAGGCCATGGCCCTGGTCGTGATGCCCCTGGTGGGCTTCGACCTGGGCGGACGGCGACTCGGCATGGGCGGAGGTTGGTACGATCGCAACTTCGCGTTCCGCCTGCGGGCGGCTGCCCCCCCGTGGCTGGTCGGCGCCGCGTTCGATCTCCAGCAGGTCGATCGCCTCGATGCCGCCGACTGGGACGTGCCGCTCGATGCGGTATGCACTGAGTCCGCGCTCCACGATTTCCGTTCCACTGCCGAGAGCCCTGCATGAGTCAACGACGCCGCTACTGGCTGATGAAGTCGGAACCCGACGCCTTTTCCATCGACGACCTCGAGCGCGTGGGCACCGAGCCCTGGAACGGGGTACGCAACTACCAGGCACGCAACTTCATGCGCGACGGCATGAAGGTCGGCGATGGCATCCTGTTCTATCACTCCAACTGCGCCACGCCGGGCATCGTCGGCATTGCCACGGTCGCAAGCGAGGCCTATCCGGACGAAACGCAGTTCGACCGCAAGTCGGATTACTACGATCCCAAGAGCTCGCGGGAGGAGCCCCGCTGGCAGCTGGTCGACGTCGCTTTCGAGCGCAAGCTCGAACGGACGATCTCCCTGGAGGAGATCAAGCAACATGCCGAGGCCCTGGGCGAGGAGTTCGCCCTCATACGCCGCGGCAACCGCCTGTCGGTGTTCCCCGTGAGCGCCGCCCAGTGGAAGTACCTGCTCGCCCTCGAATGACGCCAGGCAAGGCCCCGGCGCCCCACCCTTTCTGGAAGCACACATGTCTGAAACAAAGCGCCTGGCCGGCGAGAAAGCCATCGAGTACGTCGAGGACGGCATGATCGTCGGTGTAGGGACGGGCTCCACCGTGGCCTACTTCATCGATGCCCTGGCCGGCATCAAGGACAAGATCAAGGGGGCGGTCTCCAGCTCCGAGCAGAGCACGGAGCGCCTGCGCAGCCATGGGATCGAGGTACTCGACCTCAATGCCACCGGCCCCCTGTCGCTGTACGTGGACGGGGCCGACGAATGCGACCCGCACAAGCGCCTGATCAAGGGCGGCGGCGCGGCGCTGACCCGTGAAAAGATCATTGCCGAAGCGAGCGAGACGTTCGTGTGCATCATCGACCCCAGCAAACAGGTCGACGTGCTGGGCAGGTTCCCGCTGCCTGTCGAAGTGATCCCGATGGCGCGCAGCCTGGTGGCACGCAAGATCCTCGCCCTGAGCGGCGGCCAACCCGTGTGGCGGGAAGGGGTGGTCACCGACAACGGCAACCTCGTGCTCGACATCCACAACCTGTCGATCACCGACCCGGTGGCCCTGGAGTCGACCCTGAACCAGATCCCCGGCGTGGTGAGCGTGGGCCTGTTCGCGCGCCGGGGCGCCGACGTGGTGATCGTCGGGGGCGAGCCCCCCACCCTGCTCTGACCGCAGCGAGCGACATTCCCAGCCGACAAGACCCCGGCGCAAGCCGGGGTTTTCTGTTGCCCTTCGTCAGCGGAAGGTTGGTGATGGGTGATGGGTGATGGGTGATGGGTGATGGGTGATGGGTGATGGGGTGATTGGTGAAGCGTGAAGAGGGGATCGGGGATCGGGGATCGGGGATCGGGGATCGGGGATCGGGGATCGTTGTGCGGGGGCTGCGACATGGGCGGTGCCGCGCTTGCCGTCATTCCAGCGGACGCTGGAATCCAGCCTTTGGGCTGCGACGGGTGATGGCGGTTTCGCGATCGGCTGGAGGCGACCAGCGGCCCGCGAACCGTCCAGGATCAGATCACGAATCCCCCCTACGGATCACCGTTCACGAATTACCCACCACGAATCACCAATCACGACTCACCAATCACGACTCACCAAAAAGAAGAAGGCCGCTCCTTTCGGGAGCGGCCTTCGGTGTAAATGTTCAGCGATGTCCTAC
>JAUIJO010000116.1 GCA_030431185.1 Gammaproteobacteria bacterium
CTTGCGCGCGGTGGCCGACTCCAACGCGCTGGTCATCGTGCCAGAGGGGCCGCAGTCGCTGGTCGCCGGCAGTACGGTCGAGGTGCTGGTCTATGCCTGAGCCGGACGTCGAACGCATCGAACGCATCGAGCCGGAAGAGGCGCTGCGTCGCCAGCAGGCGGGTGCCCTGCTGGTGGACGTGCGCGAGCCGCACGAGCTCGCCCTCGGTCACGCGAGGGCGGCGCTGGGCATCCCGATGGCGTCGTTGCCGAGCGGACTCGCCGAGCGCGATGTCGGGCCTACCCGGCCGGTGCTGCTGATCTGCCAGGTGGGCGGGCGCTCGCTCAAGGCGGCCGAGCGCCTGCGCGAGGCGGGCTACCTGCACGTCGCCTCGGTCGAGGGCGGCACCGAGCGCTGGATCGCGCAGGGCCTGCCTGTCGAGCGACCCGAGGGCGACCACGATTACTTCGAGCGCTATTCACGCCACCTGCGCTTGCCCGAGATCGGCGAAGCGGGGCAGCAACGCCTGCGATCCGCGCGCATCGCCATGGTGGGCGCGGGGGGCCTGGGATCACCGGCGGCCTACTACCTGGCGGCAGCGGGCGTCGGCACGCTGGTGCTGGCCGACGACGATGTCGTCGATCGCAGCAACCTGCAACGGCAGATCCTGCATACCGAGGCCCGGATCGGCATGGCCAAGGTGGAATCGGCCCGGGTGGCGCTGTCGGCGCTGAACCCGCGCGTGCGCGTCGAGGCCTTTCCCGAGCGCATCACCGCGGACAATGTCGAGGCCCTGATCGGCGAGTCCGACGTCGTCATCGATGGCGCCGACAATTTTCCCGCGCGTTACCTGCTCAACGATGCCTGCGTGAAGCTGGGCAAGCCGCTGGTGTACGGCGCGGTGCATCGGTTCGAGGGGCAGGCCAGCGTGTTCGACGCCGGCCGCCACCGCGGCGTCGCCCCCTGCTACCGCTGCCTGTTTCCCGAACCGCCGGCGCCGGAGGATGCGCCCAACTGCGCCGAGGCCGGCGTGCTGGGCGTGCTGCCAGGCGTGATCGGGCTGCTGCAGGCCACCGAGGCGATCAAGCTGCTGCTCGGCATCGGCGAGCCCTTGCGGGGGCGGCTGCTGCATTTCGACGCGCTGGCCATGCGCTTCCGCGAGACCCGCCTGGCGCCCGACCCCGATTGCGTGGTCTGCGCGCCGGGCCGGCCGTTCCCGGGTTACATCGATTACGCGAGTTTCTGCGCGGGCGGCTGACACTCACCGCGCCACCACACCCGGGTTGCCACCATGTCGCCAAGGTGGAGCGGGGACGCGGCATGCGAGCGAAGCGACGAGGGATCCTGATCGTGCTGGCCCTGGGCCTGGCCTGGTCCAGCTGGGCGATGCCCGCTCAGGCCGCCGGCTGCAGGCCGGTCGACCCCTCGCAGGCGCGCGACCTGCCGACCCGCATCGCCGCCGTCGCCTGCCGGGAGAACCGGCTGTGGTACGAGCCCTTCATCGATACGGACGGCCGCCTGGCCAGCATCCAGCTCACCGAGATGGAGGCCGCGCGCCTGGCCGACGGCGCGACCCCCGCCTGGAAGCGGGTGGTCGATTACTGGCGTGGCAGCGGCATGCTGGGCGCGATGTCGTCGCGGGCCGGTGCCGGCACCTGTGCCTACGTCACCAACGACAGCTACGCCAATCCCAGCTGCCGCAGCTTCCTGGTCGACACCCCGTGGTCGGCCGCCTTCATTTCGTACGTGATGGTGCAAGCGGGCGTCCCCGGCTTCCGCGCCTCGCCCAGCCATGTCGACTACGTCCGCGACGCCTGGCGCAATCCGGACAGCCCCTACACGATGGTCGACCCGAACAGCGGCGCGCCGGCGGTCGGCGACCTGCTGTGCTTCGTGCGCGGGTCCGCCGCGATCGACGGCTATGGCGGACTCCAGGCTTGGCTCTCGCGCAATCCGGATTCGATGCTGGCCATGCACTGCGACGCCGTCGTCGACGTCTCCAACGGCGTCGCTTCGCTGGTCGGCGGCAACGTCCTGCAGAGCGTCACCCTACGGATGCTGCCGGTGAACCGTGCCGGACGTTTCTGGAACCTGCCCTATGCCCGCGGCACCGCCTGCAGCCCCGCCAATCCCAAGGCCTGCAGCTTCAATGCGCAGAACTGGGCCGCCCTGCTCAAGCTCAAGCCGGGCCTGCAGATGCTGTCCCCACCGCCCGAGGCCTGGCAGCAACGCCCGCAGCAACAGCAATGCTGCATGCATTGCGTGGTCGGCTCCGGGGTACCGCGCTGTCCGAACCCGGCGAGTGGCGTGCCGGTGCCGAAGCACTGATCGGCGTCAGTTTCCGGCAGGGGCGCCCAGGAAGTCCCGCAGGGAGCCGGCGTAGGCGGGCGATGCGTCGAAGCCGTCGTGCCCCGCGTCTTCCAGCACGACGACCCGCGGCGGACGGGGCAGGGCGTCGACGAGTGCCTGGGTGCTTTCGGCGGGAATGAGCGCGTCCCGGCCCGCACGGATCACCAGCACGTCGCCCCGGTAGGACGCCAGGTGCCGGGCCGAGTCGTAGCGATCGCGGGCCAGCCACTGCACCGGCAGCCATGGGTAGTGGTGCTGTCCCACGGCGGCCAGGCTGTCGAACGGCGTCACCAGGACCAGGCGCTGCACCGGCCGGCTCGAGGCCAGTTGGCTGGCGACCCCACTGCCCAGGCTGCGGCCGATCACGTCGACCGGTCCGTGGCGGCTCGACACGACGTCGAACAGGAAGCGCGCATCCGCGACCAGCGCCGCCTCGCTCGGACTGCCCGTGCTGGCGCCGTAGCCGCGATAGGCCATCAGGTAGACCGCATGCTCGGGAAACCAGCGGGCGAAGGTTTCGCGCTTGGCTTCGACCGCCTCGGCATTCCCGCCGAAGTAGAGCAGGGCGCGATCGGCGTCCCGGTTCAGCACCCAGCCGCGCAGGGTTTCGCCATCGTGGCGGAGCACGAAGTCCGTGTCGCGGGCCTGCACCCGCGTCGCCTGCGGGAAATAGACCAGGTCCCGCTGGTACGCAAAGGTCCACGCGCAGACCGCGGCATAGCCCAGCGCGCCCAGTGACAGCGCACCGAGAAGGGCGGTCCACGGACGTTTCATCCGCGCTGTCGGGCGGCCTCGAAGGCGGCCAGCTGCTCGGGAGTGGCCTCGCGCTGGTGCCTGGCCTTCCAGTCGGCGAAGGGTTCGCCGTAGACGGCCTCGCGCGCTTCGTCCTTCGTCATGGCGATGCCGCGCGCCTCGGCCGCCTCGCGGTACCAGTCCGACAGGCAGTTGCGGCAGAAGCCCGCGAGGATCATCAGGTCGATGTTCTGCACGTCGGGCCGCGCCTGCATCAGGTGCTCGCGGAGGCGACGGAACGCGGCGGCTTCCAGATGGAGGGTTTCGTGGTCGATGTCGGTCATGGCGGGATCCGTCGGGCTCGGCCTCGTCGGCCGGATGGGGGATAATGGCTCGCCCCGACTCTAGCGCAGCCTCCCGGAAACCGCATGACCGACCCGCACGCCACCCGATCCATCGCCGAGCAGGCCGGAACCGCCAGGATCCTCGATGGCAAGCGCATCGCCGAGGACCTGCTCGACTCGCTCAAGACGCAGGTCGACGCGCGCCTTTCGGCAGGCAAGTCCCGGCCGGGCCTGGCGGTGGTGCTGGTGGGCAATGATCCGGCCTCGTCCGTGTACGTGCGCAACAAGCGCCGTGCGGCGGAGAAGGTCGGCATCCGCGCGATCGACCACGACCTGCCGGCGGACACCACGGATGAGGAATTGCTCGACCTGATCGACCGCCTCAATGCCGATCCCGACATCCACGGCATCCTCCTGCAGCTCCCGCTGCCGGACAGGCGCGATGCCACCGCGTTGATCAACCGGATCAGCCCGGCCAAGGACGTGGACGGTTTCCACCCCGAGAACGTCGGCCACCTGGCCTTGCGCCAGTTCGGCCTGCGGCCCTGCACCCCGCGCGGCATCACCACGCTGCTGGCCTACACCGACCGTCCCGTGCGCGGCCAGAGCGCGACCATCGTGGGCGTCTCGAACCACGTCGGCCGGCCGATGGCGCTGGAGTTGCTGATCGCCGGGTGCACCGTCACCAGCTGCCACAAGTTCACCCCGCCCGGGGTGCTGGAAGCCGCCGTGCGCGGCGCCGACATCCTGGTGGTGGCCGTCGGGCGGCCGCGCCTCATCCCCGGCGAGTGGGTCAAGCCCGGTGCCGTGGTCATCGACGTGGGGATCAACCGCCTCGACGACGGCCGCCTGGTCGGCGACGTCGGCTTCGAGGCCGCGCTGCAGCGCGCCAGCTGGATCACCCCGGTGCCCGGGGGCGTGGGGCCGATGACCGTGGCCACGCTGATGCAGAACACGCTCGAGGCTGCGGAATCCGCAGGCGGCGACGCCGCCTGATCGCGTTCGCTGAACGGTGGCCAAGCCGGCGTGCCCGGCACCGCCGCTGGAACGCTCGGTTGCCCCAGGGGGCAGCGCCAGCGGGGCCCGAACAGGTTACAATGACGCGCTTCATCCTCCCCGGGCCCGCCCATGCTGCGCATCCAGGCTGAAGCGCTTACCTACGACGACGTATCGCTCGTTCCGGCGCATTCCAACGTCCTGCCGAAGGACGTCTCCCTCTCGACCCGCCTCACCCGCGACCTCAGCATCCGCCTGCCGATCCTCTCGGCCGCGATGGACACGGTCAGCGAAGCCCGCCTCGCGATCGCGATGGCCCAGCTCGGCGGCATCAGCATCATCCACAAGAACATGAGCGCCTCGGCACAGGCCGCCCAGGTCGCCCAGGTCAAGAAGTTCGAGGCCGGGGTGATCAAGGAGCCGTTCACCGTCGGGCCCGCCACGACGATCGGCGAGGTCATCAACCTGACCCGCGCCCGCAACATCTCCGGCGTGCCGGTGGTCGACGGCGGCACCCTGGTGGGCATCGTCACCAGCCGCGACATGCGCTTCGAGAAGAAGCTCGACGATCCGGTCCGCCACATCATGACCAAGAAGGAACGCCTGGTCACGGTGGGCGAGGGCGCGTCGGACGAGGAGGTGCTGGAGCTGCTGCACAAGCACCGCATCGAGAAGGTGCTGGTGGTCAACGACGGCTTCGAGCTGCGCGGCCTGATCACCGTCAAGGACATCCAGAAGAAGCGCGACAACCCCAACGCCGCCTACGACAGCAGCGAGCGCCTGCTGGTCGGCGCCGCGGTCGGCGTCGCCGGCGATACCGAGGCGCGCATCGAGGCATTGGCCGCCGCGGGCGTGGACGTGGTGGTGGTCGACACCGCGCATGGCCACTCGCAGGGCGTGCTCGAGCGCGTGCGCTGGGTCAAGAAGACCTTCCCGCAACTTCAGGTCATCGGAGGCAACATCGTCACCGGCGACGCCGCCCTGGCCCTGATGGACCACGGCGCCGACGCGGTCAAGGTGGGCGTGGGCCCGGGTTCGATCTGCACCACCCGCATCGTCGCCGGCGTCGGCGTGCCGCAGGTCACCGCGGTCGCCATGGTCGCCGAGGCCTTGCAGGACCGCATCCCGCTGATCGCGGACGGTGGTATCCGTTACTCAGGCGACATCGGCAAGG
Organism: Gammaproteobacteria bacterium; assembly: GCA_030431185.1. Classification (GTDB taxonomy): domain Bacteria; phylum Pseudomonadota; class Gammaproteobacteria; order Xanthomonadales; family Xanthomonadaceae; genus Marilutibacter. Next base: position 5,576 of record JAUIJO010000116.1, read on the forward strand.
CGATCGTCGCCGGCGCCTCCACGGTCATGGTCGGCGGCCTGTTCGCCGGCACCGAGGAAGCCCCCGGTGAGGTCGAGCTGTTCCAGGGTCGCAGCTACAAGAGCTACCGTGGCATGGGCAGCCTCGGCGCGATGGAGCAGGGCTCCAAGGACCGGTATTTCCAGGACGCCTCCGACGCCGACAAGCTGGTGCCCGAGGGCATCGAGGGCCGCGTCCCGTACCGTGGCCCCTTGGGCGGCGTCGTCCACCAGCTGGCCGGCGGCCTGCGCGCGACCATGGGCTACGTGGGCTGCGCGAGCATCGAAGAGATGCGCAAGAAGCCCAGCTTCGTGAAAGTGACCAACGCGGGCAGCCGCGAGAGCCACGTCCACGACGTCCAGATCACCAAGGAACCGCCGAACTATCGTGCCGGCTGATCGGGAATGGAGAATCGGGAATGGGGAATCGGAACAGCGGCTCCTCGATTAACGTCCAGACATGCCCTTCCCATTCTCCACTCCCTATTCCCTATTCCCGCTCTTGGCTTCCCATGACCGACATCCATAGCGACAAGATCCTGATCCTCGACTTCGGCGCGCAGTACACGCAGCTGATCGCCCGCCGCATCCGCGAGATCGGGGTCTACTGCGAGATCTGGGCCTGGGACCACGATCCGGCCGAGATCGCCGCGTGGGGCGCGAAGGGCATCATCCTCTCGGGTGGACCGGAATCGACGACGCTGGAGGGTGCGCCCAAGGCGCCACGGGAGGTCTTCGACGCAGGTCTGCCGATCCTCGGCATCTGCTACGGCATGCAGACCCTCGCGGCGCAGCTGGGCGGCGAGACCGAGGCCGCCGACGCGCGCGAGTTCGGGCATGCCGAAGTCGACCTGATTGCCCACGACACGCTGCTGGGCGGCCTGAGCGACCACCCCGGGGAGTCCCGCATCGACGTATGGATGAGCCACGGCGACCACGTCGCCAAGGCGCCGCCAGGCTGGACCGTGACCGCCACCACCGAGCGCATCCCGGTCGCGGCGATGGCGATCGAGGAGAAGCGCTGGTACGGCGTGCAGTTCCATCCGGAAGTGACCCACACCAAGCAGGGCCAGACCCTGTTGCGCCGGTTCGTCAGCGAGATCTGTGGCTGCCAGACGCTGTGGACCGCGGCGCACATCATCGAGGACCAGATCGCCCGCGTGCGCGAGACCGTCGGCGACGAAGAGGTCATCCTCGGCCTCTCGGGCGGCGTGGACTCGTCCGTGGTCGCCGCGTTGCTGCACAAGGCGATCGGCGAGCAGCTGACCTGCGTGTTCGTCGACACCGGCCTGCTGCGCTGGAACGAGGGCGACCAGGTGATGGCGATGTTCGCCGAGCACATGGGCGTCAAGGTCATCCGCGTGGACGCCGCCGACCGCTATTTCAGCGCGCTCGAAGGCGTCGCCGACCCGGAAGCCAAGCGCAAGATCATCGGCAACCTCTTCATCGAGATCTTCGACGAGGAGTCGTCGAAGCTGCGCAATGCCAAGTGGCTGGCGCAGGGCACCATCTACCCGGACGTGATCGAGTCGGCCGGCAGCAAGACCGGCAAGGCCCACGTCATCAAGAGCCACCACAACGTCGGCGGCCTGCCCGAGCACATGAAGCTCGGCCTGGTCGAGCCGCTGCGCGAGCTGTTCAAGGATGAAGTGCGCCGTCTCGGCGTCGAGCTCGGCCTGCCGGAGTCGATGGTCTACCGCCACCCGTTCCCGGGCCCGGGCCTGGGCGTGCGGATCCTCGGCGAGGTCAAGCGCGAGTATGCCGAGCTGCTGGCCAGGGCCGACCACATCTACATCGAGGAACTGCGCAAGGCCGGCCTGTACGACAAGACCAGCCAGGCCTTCGCGGTGTTCCTGCCGGTCAAGTCGGTCGGCGTCGTCGGCGACGCGCGCGCCTACGAGTGGGTGATCGCGCTGCGCGCGGTGGAGACCATCGACTTCATGACCGCGCACTGGGCGCACCTGCCCTACGAGTTCCTTGGGCGCGTCTCGAACAGGATAATCAACGAGTTGCGTGGTATTTCTCGCGTTGTTTATGACATCAGCGGCAAACCGCCCGCTACGATCGAGTGGGAGTAGGCGCGGGCACGCGTCGCCGCGGCCACCGAGGAGGGCTCCGATGAAAGCTGCAGTCCTGGCGCTGCTCCTGTGGGCCGCTGCCGGCATGGCGCAGGCGGGCCCCTACGGTCCCCGGCTGGAGGGCTTCGACTACCCGCACGCGGTCGGGACCTTCGCCTTCGAGTCGCAGGGCCAGTCGCTGGAGATGGCCTACATGGACGTGGCGCCCACCGGGGCCGCGAACGGCCGCACCGTGGTCCTGTTGCACGGCAAGAACTTCTGCGCGGCGACGTGGGAGGACACGATCGAGGTCCTGTCCGATGCGGGCTTCCGCGTGCTGGCCCCCGACCAGGTCGGCTTCTGCAAATCGAGCAAGCCACGGGGCTACCAGTTCAGCTTCCATCAACTCGCGGCGAACACCCGTGCCCTCCTGGCGCATGCGGGGGTCGACGAGGCGGTCGTCGTCGGCCATTCGATGGGCGGCATGCTGGCCACGCGCCATGCGCTGGATTTCCCCGATGCGGTCGAGCGCCTGGTGCTCGTCAACCCGATCGGGCTCGAAGACTGGCAGGCCAAGGGCGTGCCCTATGCCAGCATCGACGCCCTGTTCGCGGGGGAACTGCGTACCGACGCCGCCTCCATCAAGGCCTACCAGTCGCGCTTCTACTACAACGGTGCATGGAAACCCCGGTACGACCGCTGGGTGGACATGTTGGCCGGCATGTATGCCGGGCCGGGCGGTCGCGCGGTGGCGTGGAACCAGGCCCAGACGACCGACATGCTCTACACCCAACCGGTCGTGCATGAGTTCCCGATGATCGGGGGGGCGGTCGTGTTGATGATCGGAGGCAAGGACCGTACCGCCCCGGGTGCCAACCGTGCGAGCCCCGACGTGGCGGCCCGCCTCGGCGACTATCCGGTCCTCGGGCGCGAGGCCGCGGCGGCCATCCCGGATGCCCGCCTGGTCGAATTCCCCGAGCTCGGGCACTCCCCCCAGGTCGAGGCGCCGGAACGCTTCCATGCCGCACTGCTGGACGCCTTGGTGCCTTCCAGCGATGACTGACGCGATACCGATCGAGGACGAGCGCTGGATGCGCCACGCCCTGGCCCTCGCCACGCGGGCGGAACGCGAGGACGACGAGATTCCCGTCGGCGCCGTGCTGGTCTCGGACACGGGCGAAGTCCTGGGCGAGGGCTGGAACCGCAACATCACCGAGCACGATCCCACCGCGCATGCCGAGATTATCGCCATGCGCCAGGCCGGCATGCGCCTGGGCAACCACCGCCTGATCGGCAGCACGCTCTACGTCACCCTTGAGCCCTGCGCGATGTGTGCGATGGCCATGGTCCATGCGCGTGTCGCGCGCGTGGTCTATGGCGCCAGCGATCCCAAGACCGGCGCGGCGGGCAGCGTCTTCGACCTGCTGGCCGACCCGCGCCACAACCACCGCGTCGAGGTGACCGGCGGCGTCCTGGGCGAGGAGGCGGGTTCGCGACTGACCGCCTATTTCAGGGCCAAGCGCCGCAAGCGCGGCCCGGCGAACTGAAGGCGGTTCCACTCGGTGAGAGGCCCCATGTCGCTCGACCCCTGCTGATCTCCCGGGCACTGGATGTCCGCGCGCGGCCGGCAAGGTGCGGTGTCGTCCCGGTCGGGTTCCATGGGTGGGCACCCCCGGCCCGGAATGCCGCTTCTTCCCCTCAGATGAAACTGGCGATGCTTTCCAGCGGACGTTTTTCCAGCGCATGCGCCGGTATCGTCGCACCGGCGGCCGGGTAGCCGACCACCAGCAGGATGTAGGCCTTGTCCTGCGCAGGACGCTCGCACAGCGCATTGAGGAAGTTCATGGGGCTGGGCGTGTGGGTCAGGGTCGCCAGCCCGGCGCGGTGCAGCGCCGCGATGAGGAATCCGGTCGCGATGCTGACGGACTCGGGCACGTAGTAGTTCTTGCGCATGACGCCATCCGCCGACGCGCTCTTGCGCTCGCCGAAGACGCAGATCAACCAGGGCGCGTCTTCGAGGAAGGGCT
>JAUIJO010000343.1 GCA_030431185.1 Gammaproteobacteria bacterium
GCCGGCAGCGACGAGAAGCTCCTGGCCATCCCGGAGCCGAAGATCTTCGGCGGCTACGCGCACATCGAGGACATCGACCAGGTGTCCAAGCACTGGCTCGAGCGCATCGGCCACTTCTTCGAGCACTACAAGGACCTCGAGAAGGGCAAGTGGGTCAAGCTGGAAGGCTGGGGCAATGCGGTCGAAGCCAAGGCCATCCTGGAGGACGCGATCAAGCGCTACAACGACACGGCCGAGGAAGAGAAGCCGAAGTTCTGAAGTCGCCCGCGCCAAGCGCACGTTGGACGCAGAAGAGCCGCCCCAGGGCGGCTTTTCTGCGTCTTGCCCCGGAGGTTGGGCACCAGGATCATGAGCCGGCGGGCTGCGGGACCGGGCGGATCACGGCTTGGGCAGGAACGACGATCGGCGCGGGACGCGATGGCCGGGGTACCACTTAGCCACGAAGCGCATCGGATCTCGACTCAGGCGTTGTCGCCCATCAGGCGCTGCTGCGATGCACTCGATCCCGAGGCCGCTTCAGCCTCGACCGCGACCTGCGCGATCATCGCGCGCATGGCGGCGAGCCAGTTCAGCTGGTTGCGAAGCCCCAGGGTCTGCCCGGGGCCCCCGACCTCGGCGAGGAAGGCCTGCAGGGCCGCGCGATACGCCGGCAGGCCTTCGGGCGCGTCGCCATGGCGGGCCCATAAACCGCGCCAGGTCCGCACGAAGCGCAGGCTGAGCTGCTGCACCCGCGCCAGGTGGGGGCCGGGCAAGGTGTCGGTGAACAGGAGGGTGAACAGCGTGTTGAGCTCCCAGGGGCTCATCACGCGCGGGACATTGGACTGCTCGCACGCAAGCGTCGGCACATGCCCCGCCCGCGGCGGACACGCCCGCGCGGTCCAGTCGGCGGGCGCGGGATGGCCCGGCGAGCGGCCGCCCGCGAGCAGGTCCCAGAACCCGTCGCCACCCACGGTGTCGACGACCAGATGGATGCGCGAAGCGCTGTCGTCGTTCAGGACCCGGTGCTGGCGCCAGGTGTCGAACACCCAGCATTCGCCGGCCGCCATGTTGACCACCGACTCGCCGCACTCGAAGCGCACCGTCGGCTGGGTCACCACGGGCACGTGCACGCGCATGCGTTCGGCCCAGTAGTAGCCCTGGTCGGCATGGCGCGTGACTTCGGCGTTACCGGCCAGGCGCATCAGGCGCGTGCGTCCGACCACCACGCCCAACGCATCGAGGACCTGGCAGAGGTAAGGACAGGCCCGCAGCGCGGGGGTGGGCTGCATGCCGCCGGCGAAGGCTTCGTTCGCGGGATCGCCATCCACGGCGACCAGCGGCAGCATCGAATTGCCTTCGAAGCCCTGCGGATGCGGCCGCCACGGCGCCTCGCCCAGGGCGGCGATCTCGCCGGCCAACGTCGCGGCATCGAATGCCAGCGGCAACTGGATGAAGGGCACCTGCAGCTTCATTTCTCGGTCCGGGTTCCGTGTACGCCTATCGTACACAGGCCTGTGCCCCGGCTCGACTCGCGGAACCGGGACAAAAAAAACCGCGGCCCCTTTCGGGGCCACGGTCCTGGCACGTCGATCCGGGAGGGATCAGAAGCGCTGCTGGTACTTCAGGTACAACATGCGACCGATGTCGAAACCGCCGTAGTACGAGTAGCCGGAGTTCGGCTGGTCGTAGTTCGGGGCCGCGTAGTGGTCGAACACGTTGTTCGCGCCGACGGCGACGGTGGCATTCCACGGAGCGCTCCAGCTGACCTGGAGATCGTGGAAGGTGTTGGAGCCCAGCTCGTTCAGCGGGGTGATGTTGCCCTGCGTCT
>JAUIJO010000117.1 GCA_030431185.1 Gammaproteobacteria bacterium
GCCGCTCCCTGAGTTTCTGGTAGGCGGCGTTGCCCAGGACGCGCTTGGGCACGCGAAGCGCCAGGAAACGCAGCCGCGAGAGCCGCGGGTCGAGGCCTTCCCAGTCCACCTGGCGCATCACCGCGCCGTCGGGCATCTGCCGCGTCACGGCGATGCGCTGCAGCCACCGGCCCGGGGTGGGCGATGCATTGGGACCGGGCGCGGATCCGAGCAGGTGGCGGTAGCCGGCGGCCAGGGCCTGGTCCCGCTCGCGGCGGCCGCCACGTCCGCCCGGCAGGGCGAGCGAGTCGATCGGGTGTCCGACGATGCGCGCCAGCCGGTCCCGGCTGGCCTCCAGTTCCTCGACCAGTGCGCTTTCGTCGAGGTCTTCGAGGAAGGCATGGGTGCGGCCGTGGGACCCGATGCCCATGCCGCGTCGCGCGAGCTCGGCGACGTCCGCCTCGCGCAGCATGCCGGGCTGGTCGATGAAGTCGCTCGTGACGAAGAACTCGGCCACCATGCCGCGTGCCTCGAGCAGCGGCAGCGCGACCTCCAGGTTGGACACGTCGCCGTCGTCGAAGCTGATGACCACCGGCTTGGACGGGAGACCGTCCGGGCTGCGGAGCGCGTCCAGGCGGATGCTGCGGTACCCGCGGTGCAAGAGCCCGTCCAGGTGCCGTGCGAATGCGTCGGGCGCGACGCTGTAGACGCTGTCGAAGCGCCCGCGCGCGTCCGGGGCGTCATGCAGGCCGTGGTACATCAGGATGGGCAGGCGCTTCATGCGACGCGCCTTGCACGCAGCATGCCCAGCAGGCCGCTGGTCTCGCTGAAGAAGAGCGCCCGCGACAGCTCGCCGTGGGGCGCGCGGTAGCGCGCTTCGTGGACGTTGTGGCGCAGCAGCAGGTAGGGGCTGGTGCCGGGGCGGTTGATCCCCTCGATGGAGGTCGCCGCCGTCGCATAGCCGGCGCGCTTGACCAGGTCGACGTCCCGGCTGCCGAAATCCTGCGCGGTGCCATTGGGATAGGCGAAGTGGCGCGGATGCCGGCCCAGCTCGCGTTCGATGTCCCGGGTGCATCCCTCGATCTCGCTGCGCGCCGTGGCGTCGTCCACGCGGCTGAGCAGGACGTGGCTGCAGGTATGGCCGCCGATCTCGATGCCGTTTTCGTCCAGCGTGCGCACGTCGCTCCAGTCCATCATGTCGGGCGCGGCGCCCTCGGGTTCGGCGGGTCGAAGCTGCCGGAGTATCTCCTCGAGGCGCAGTTCGAAGTCGTCATGCGCCAGCTGCTTGAGCCAGGGCGGTATCAGGTCGAGCGCGCGTACCCGCTCCGAAGGCACGGACAGGTCGAAGCGCCCCAGCCCGTGTTCGGCGAGGTCGAGCAGGTCTTGGCTCCGCGTTTCCACCGCGCGCGACAGGCGATAGGCCCAGATGGGTTCGCCGCCGATGTGCCCGGTGGCGACGTAGACCGTCGCCGGCGTCCCGGCGAGCGCGGGCTGCAGCAGGCGCAGGTTGTCCCGGTAACCATCGTCGAGGGTGATGGCATAGCTCACCGGGTGCCGCTTGCCTTCCGCGAGACGGGCCAGGCCCTGGTCAAGCGCCACGAGCGCGTCCTGGGCGCGCATCCACTCGATCAGCCGCGCCAGGGTGTCGCAGTGCGTGCTGAGCGGGTAGTAGTCGTGCTCGTCGCGCAGGCGGTGCAGCATCAGCACGACGAGGCCCCGGCCCGCGAGCAGGCGGTACACGGCATCCAGCCCGGAATAGTGGAACGCCAGCGCGAACAGGTAGCGGATCCATCCATTGAACTTCGTCATTTGGCGATGCCCTCCCTTGGCAGCTCCCGCGCCTTCAGCATGAGGGCGGTGAACGCCCAGAAGTATCCGATCATCGGGTAGTGGGTGAACCGGTCCCCGAACAGGTTTCCGCACACCAGTCCCATCCAGGCGCCGACCACGCCGAGCGCCAGCGCGTAGTGCAGGGTGCCGCTGCCCGCACGTGCCAGCTCGCGTCGTGCGGCGAACAGGATCGACAGCAGGATGCCCAGCAGCAGGACGGCGCCTATCAGGCCCCCTTCGCTGAGTGTCCGGATGTAGAGGTTGTGCGTGTCCTTGACGTAAGGATTGATCTCGGGGTGCTGGAAGCTGTGGAATCCCGTCCCGGTCAGGGGATGGGCCTTGAAGTTGTCCCAGGCGATGCCCCAGTACACGAAGCGCATCTCGGTGCTTTCGTCGCGGTCGGTTTCCTCCACCGACGTACTGTCGAAGCGCTCGACCACCGACGAGGGCAGGACGGCAGGGAGGATGGCGACGGCCAGCAGCAGCGGCACCATCATCTTCCAGCGGCCGCGCCAGGCCAGGATCACCGTGACCAGGCCCAGGATCAGGGCCACGTAGGCGGTGCGCGAGTAGGCGTAGAGCACGCCCATCACCATGCATCCGATGCCCACCGCGAGTGCGATCTTCCATACCCGCGACAGGCGCGCCGACAGGAGGAAGGCGAACAGGACCGTGGCGACCGTGACGCAGAAGGCGGCGAACTCGTTGGCACCCAGGAGACCGAAGGTGGCGGGGATGCGCAGGTCGTCCGAGTAATGCCAGCTCGCCACGCTCATGTGCTGGAGCCAGGCCACCTTGGCGATGTAGGGCAGGGGCAACATCATCGCGATGATCATCCGCCGCGCGGTCTTCCAGTCGCGCACGCTCATCTGCACCAGGAACAGCACCGACATGCCGATCAGGTGGTCCTTCACGATCGCGAAGTGATTGGCGTTGTCGCCGACGTACCGGTTCGAGATGAACATCGATATGACCGTGTACACCATGTAGGCGAATATCCACGCATTGAGCGAAGCGCCGCGGGCGAGCCGTCCGCCCACCATGAATGCCCCGGCCAGCGAGGTCAGGAACATCACGTTGAGGAAATTGAGCCCCGCGCCGAGGTTGGGGATGTAACCGAACTGGATGTTCTGCAGCGGCAACAGGAAGAGGAACAGGTAGAGCGGCCAGTTCTGGCGGTGCATCTTCTCCGCGGCCACCGGCCTGGCCCCGCTCGCATCGGCGCCGGGCCGGCGCGGCGCCGGCATCGTCTGCGTGAGCAGGGCCTTCGCCGCCAGCGGGAAGCGATCGGCGGGCGTGCGGGGAGGGTCAGGCCGCTTGTACGTCATGGGCCTGGCCTGGCAGGGACTGGTAGAGCGCGCGATAGCGTTTCGCCATCGCCGCGGGCGAGTGGTGCGAAAGGACCCGGGCACGGGCGCGCGCGTCGAAGGCGGGCCCCGCCTGCAAGCGCGCGCGCATGGCCGACGCCAGCGCATCGAGGTCGCCCGGGGGGACGAGGGCGCCGTGTTCGCTCGCCGAGAGCAAGCGGGGCACTTCGCCCACGCGGCTTGCGATCACCGGGATGCCATGGCTCATCGCCTCGAGCACGGTCAATGGCATGCCCTCGCTCAGCGACGGCAGCACGAGGCAATGGATGTCCGGGTACAGCACGGGCATGTCATGCCTCACGCCGGTGAAGTGCACGCGCGAATCGAGCCCAAGGCGCGCGGAACGGGCCTTCAGGTCGCCCGCCAGCGGTCCGTCCCCGATCAGGACCAGGTCGCAGTCCCCGCGCTCCTCCGCGACGGTCGCGAAGGCATCCAACAGCATGCCCAGGTTCTTCTCGGGCGAGAACCGCGCCACCGCCGCGAAAACGAAATTACCGGGGGTCGTGCAGGACGCCATGCAGGAATCGCCGTCCGCGGGAGCAGCGGTGGGTGGGTTGACCGGAATGCCGTTGTCGACCAGGTGGATCCGGTCCGCCGGGATGCCTGCCTCCCGCAACAATCCCACCTGGCGTTCCGACACCACCGCCAGTGCATCGAAGCGGCGCAGCAGGGTGAGCTCGATGCGGTTGTAGAAGCGCAGCGCGCGCGTGGCGTCGACCTGGCCGTGCAGGGTGGCGACGAGCCTGACGGGGAGGCCGAAGCTGGCCATCCAGGCATAGGCCGCGCTCTTGTAGTCGTGCGCATGCACGATGCCCGCGCCCTGGCGGCGGATGGACGCCCTCAACTGGCGCACTGTGTTCATGTCGATGCGTCGGCGGCAATCGAGCAGTTCGGCCGACTGCGTGTCGGCGATCGCGGCCTCGTGCAGCTCCTGCCTGTGCATCCGGTAGTTGTTGATGCTCAGGAGCCGGCTGTCGACGCCCGCCCCGGCCAGTGCCCCGTTGAGCGTCAATACCATCCGGTCCGCCCCGTAGAGCCCGGCACTGGATCGCAGTTGCAGGACGCCGGGCAGCGGCTGGCACGGTACGTGGTATTCGCGGTTCATGCCGGTGCCATCAGCCGCTGGTAGAGCCGGTCGTAGGCGTTGACCATCGCGCCGAGCGAGAACTCCGCCTCGATGCGACGCTGGCCTGCCGTGCCCAGGGTGCTCCGCAACAGGGCGGAGGCGGCGAGTCGGCCGAGCGCGTCGGCCATGGCTTCGGTGTCGTCGCTGGGCACGAGGAAGCCGGTCCGGCCATCGCGCACCAGTTGTAGGTTGCCGCCCACGGCGGTCGCGACGACGGGCAACCCGCAGGCCATGGCTTCGAGGAGGGCGTTGGACATGCCCTCGCTGCGGGACGCCAGCACGGCCACGTCAAGGGCGGGCAGGATCTGGTGGATGTCGGGACGCGCGCCCAGCATCTCGACCGCGTGGGCGATCCCCAGTTCCCGCGCCTGGGCGGCCAGCGGTTCCGCAAGGGCGCCTGCCCCCACCAGCAACAGCTTCGCCCGGGGCGTCGACGCGAGCACGCGGGCGAACGACCGGAGCAGCAGTGCATGGTTCTTGACCGGGTACAGGCTCGCGACGCAACCGAAGGCGATCTCGTCCTTCGCCAGGCCCAGCGCCTGGCGGGCCGTCTGGCGTCGCTCCGCGCTGCCGGGCCTGAACCGGTCGGTGTCCACGCCATTGGCGATCCACAGCATCTTCGAGGCGTTGAGGCCCTCGTGCGTGGACAGGGCGGTGAGGATCTCGTGGGCCGGGGCGATGACCGCGTCGTAGCGGCTGTTGAGCAGGCGGAACACCCAGCGCAGGCGATTGCTCTTCAGGAAGCCCATGTCCCGCCGGTTGGACAGTCGGCGACCGACGGATGCAGGTCCCAGCAGCAGGTTGAGGAGGTCGGATTTCTCGTGCTGCGACTGGATGATGTCGAACGACTCCTCGCGCACCCGCCGGCGCAGGCGCTGGATCGCCTGCAGTCCCCGCCAACCGTAGATGGCGCCCATGGGGTGGTTCAGCAAGCGGACCGACGTGCCGGACTCGGTGACATGGACGCTCTCGCCGGGTGGGTTGTTCCCGTCGAGCTGGACCACGGTCACTGCATAGCGGTCCGGCGGCAGCCGGTCCACCAGGTTGCGGAGGAAGCGTTCGCTGCCACCGGTGTTCGCCAGCGCGGTGTCGGTCAGGAGGAGCAGTCGCAGGGGCGGGGGGGCGGCCGGCCTGGCGAGCTCCGCTTCAGCGGCGATAGACGAGGCTGAGAGAGACGGCATTGTCGTCATAGCTGAAACCTTGCACGGAGCTGTCGCGGGACCTCCGCCGGAGGTCGGCACGGGCGCTCCAGTGGCGGGTGAAGCGCTTGACCAGGCCGACGCTGTAATTGGTGTCCTTGTCCAGGCGGGACGTGACGTCGAAATCGCGGCGCTGGTGGTCCACGCTGGCCACCAGGTCCAGCAGCGGGTTGATGCGATAGGTGTAGCCCAGGTACACGCCGCTGTTGTCGTTGTCGAAGTCGTTGGCCTCGATGTACTCCGAACGCTCGTGCCAGGCCGTCGCGTCGAAGCCGTGGCGCACGCCAGCGTGGCCGTAGCGCAGGTCGAAGCGACGCTGTTCGTAGGGATCGGACGATACGATCACGCCACTGACGTCGATGTCCGTGCCAATGGGCATGTCCGGATCGATCGCCGTCGCCGCCAGGCTCTGCGCGGCATCGGAGAACTGGTAGCTCCCCGACACCTCCAGCGAGGTCTCGGACGAGAAGCGCCAAGCCAGGCTCAACCTCGCCAGCGGCGAGGAATAGGAGTCCCCGTCGACCACGTCCAGGGAGGAGTAACCCAGGTCCGCGCTGAGGTCGAGCTGCCGCAGGTGCCTCTGGAAATTGACGTAGCCGTCCAGGCGGTCGTAGTCGTCGCTGGCGCCGGCGTTGTCGAACTCGATCCGGTTGGACTCGACGTTGACGGACGCCAGGCTGGTCGGCCCCAGCTCGTGGAGGAGGCGGAACGCGGCGTTGAGGCGGTCGGCGTCGAACTCGGCCGTCTCCTCCGCCTCGCTCCTGCTGTAGCGGACGTCGAACTGGCCCCGCGTCCGGTCGGAGAAATTCAGGTAGAGCGACGGCCCGCCGATCAGGATGTTGATCCGCTGGGTATTGCTGGGCGTCACCGGCGACAGGATGTCGACCGGCTGCTGGCTCAGGTAGTCCTCCACCACGAAGTCCAGCCGCTCCGGCAGCATGCGCCACCTCATGTGGCCGCTGAACTCGCCGCGCACCTCGTTGTCGAAGGTGTCGCCCGTGTAATACAGGTAGCGCGCGCTCCCGCGACCGGCCAGGTCGACGTTGCGTCCCTCGTGGGACAGGGTGAAGTCGACGCCCGGCGCGATGGTGGTTTCGCTGATTTCCTCGGTTTCGCTGAGGATGATGTTGGAGTTGTGGATGACGCCGGTGCTGATCTCGTAGTCCAGCTCGACGGCTTTCGCGACGGGAGCGAGTGACAGGCCCAGCGCGAGTGCCGTGCAGAGCGTGGTGTGCTGGAGCCGTGCTCCGGGCTGGACTGGCTTCATCCGGATCTCCTCAGACGCCCTGGTTGAAAACGACGCCGGCGAACTTGTCCGGGTCGAAGTTGGCCGCCGCCTGGTTGATCGCCTCGGGGGAGTCCTGGCCATAGCCGGCGACCAGGATCACCACGTCCGCGAGGTCGGCGAGGATGCGCGCTTCCGGGGCGCCGCGCACCGGCGGGCTGTCCAGGAACATGTAGCAATCGGGGTGGCGGCTGCGGATGGAGTCGAGCAGCAGGCGCATGCGCACCGATGCGAAGTACTCGGCGCCCGCCTCGCGCGGGGCGCCGGCCGGGATGAGGTTGAGGCCGGGCATGCCGGTCTCGTAGATCACCTCGCCCAGGTCGCCTTCGGGGTCCTCCAGGTAGTCGGTCAGTCCACCCTTGGGGCAGTCGATCTGCAGGGTGGTGTGCTGGGAGGGGTGGCGCAGGTCGCAATCGATCAGCAGGGCGCTCTTGGTTTCGTCGAACGCCATCGCCGCCGCCAGGTTGCGGGCGACGAAGCTGCCGCCGCAGCCGGCGCTCACCGGCGCGACCAGGGCGACGAAGTTGTTGGTCGTCATCGCCAGCAGGCGCGTGCGTATCTCGCGGAAGGCGTCGACTTCCGGCCGGGCCACGGAAGACCGCCGGATCAGGGCGCGTTCCTCCATCTGGGCGGGCGTCAGGGCCCGGCCCGTGTGGCGGAGCGAGAGCGAACGCCCTCCCGCGCCGTGCAGGGGCGCCGCATCGTATTCGCGTTGGACTTTTGGCATTACCGTGCTCATGTGCTGGTGAGCTTGATGAGGAGCACCAGTCCGTATATGACCGGCACGACGAGGAACAGGAGGGCGGTCAGGACCATCCGGCGGCGATGGGCGCTGCGGCGCGCGGTGGTGTAGTAGTGCGGCACCGCGCCGAGCACCGGCAGTCCCGCCTGGCGTTCGATCTGGCTGGGCGAGCGCACGCGCGGGTCGAACTTGACCAGCACCAGCAACAACAGCATCGGCGCGGCCAGGGCCATGCCCAGTCCTCCGCCGGCGACATGGGCGAGGCGCAGGCCGTTGCTCCTGAGCGGGACGCGCGCGGGTTCCTGGATCCGGAAGCTGAGGCCGCGCTGTTCGGCGTCCAGGCTCATCGAGACGCGGGCGTTCTCACGGCGCTTGAGCAGGTCCTGGTACAGGTCGCGGTTGACCTCGTAGTCGCGGGTCAGTTCGGCCAGCGAACTCTCCGACGCGGCGATGCGTCCACTGCGCTGGAGCTCCTCGCGCAACAGGCTCTCGCCGGTGGAGATCCGGCTCGACATCGCGGCTGCCTGCCGGTGCACCTGGGCCAGCTTGCTCTTGAGCTCGCCGTAGAGGGGATTGAGGTTGGCCGAGCCATTGATCGCGCTCGCCGAATTGGCCGTGCGTGCCTGCTGCAGGGTGTCTTCCTGGCGGAGCTGGCCCTGCAGGTCGTCCAGCTGGTGCTGGATGCGGACGACGTCCGGGTGTTGGCGGGTATAGGTCAGGAGCAGGCGGTCCTGCTCGTCCTCGAGCTCGGCGAGGCGCGCGACCAGCTGGCCGGTGCGCGTCTGCAGCACGGTCACCTCGTTCTCGCCCGACAGCTGCGAGGTCAGCGCGGCTTCCTGCGAGCGCAGGTCGTGGAGGTCCATGCGCGAGCTCTCCACCATGCGGCGCAGTTCGCCGATGCGGGAGTTAACGTCGGTCTCGATGCCCGGACGCGCATCCGGGTTCGACTTGCGGTAGGCCTCGAGCTTGGCTTCCGCGTCGGTCAGCTTCTCGTGGTACTGGCGGACCTGCGAGTCGATGAAGTCGTAGGCGTCGCGGCTTTCCTGTTCCTTGGTGGCCAGGCTCTCGGAGATCACCAGGTCGGCGAACCGGCTCGCCACCTCGTAGGCGCGGCGGGGATTGGAGTCGGTGTAGGAGATCTGGATGAGGTTCTCGCGCGGATTGCCGATCTGCGTGCGCTTGGTGATCTCCTCGATGATCTTCTCCTGCTCCAGCGGGCTGGGATTGTCCTCCATCCACCCGCCGGTCTTCAGGATCTCGCCCATCACCTTCTGGCTGAAGGCGACCTGGCGGGTGATGCTCGCCCGGTTGGTGACGTCGGTCGCGACGGCACGACCCTCCATGAGGGGCCGGATGATGTTCGAGTCCTCGACCAGGATCGTCGACGAAGAGGTGAACTTCTTCGGCAGGATCAGGCCCGCGGCCAGCGCCAACAGGGCGATGGCCGCGAAGATGGCGACGAGGAGCAGCTGCCTGCGCTTGACCTCCTCGATCGCGATCGGGAGCAGCGTCGTCAGCGAGGTCGGTTGCTCCTGTCCCGACCACTCTAGAGCGGGATTGGTCACAGTGCGCGCTCGGGTACGGTGATGACGTCGCCGGGGGCGACCTTGTAGTTGGTCGACAGATCGCCGTCATCGAGGATGTTGTCGAGGTCGACCGCGTAGTTGCGGGTGCCGCTGTCGTCGGTGCGGTACAGCTCGGAACGCGCGGGCGAGGCGAACTCGGTGAGCCCGCCCGCCGCCAGCACCGCGTCCAGCACGGTCATGCCCTGGCGATAGGGGATCGAGATCGGCTGGCGGACCGCGCCGGTGACGCGGACGCGCGACAGGTACTCGTGGCTGCGCAGGTCGGTGAGGATCACCGCGACCTGCGGGTCGCGCACGTAGACGGCGAGCTTCTCGCTGATGTCGCCGGCGACCTGGCTCGGGGTCAGCCCGCCGGCACGGACGTCGCCCACCAGCGGCACGGAGATCATGCCGTCGGGCCGGACCGGGACCGTGATGCCCAGGTCGGGGTTCCGCCAGACCGTGACCTGGACGATGTCGTCCACGCCGATCTGGTAGGCATCGACCGCGGTGGGCG
>JAUIJO010000118.1 GCA_030431185.1 Gammaproteobacteria bacterium
TCGCCACGCACATCCTGGCGTTCGAGGGCGACTCGCACGTGGAGTTCTTCCAGGGCAACTACCGCGAGTACGAAGAGGACAAGAAGCGCCGCCTGGGCGACGACGCCGGCCCGCACCGCCTGCGCTTCAAGGCGCTGAAGTGACGGATTGGCCCGCGCGCCCCGCGCGCGGCCTTGCCAACCCGTCATTCCCGCGAAAGCGGGAATCCATGGACGTTGGCTTTCCTGCACGAGCCCCGTTCTGCTCAAAAAAGCCGGTTCCCCACGGCCCCCGCCCTCGCGGGGATGCCGAATTCCAGATCGAGGTGTCCGAATGAACTTCATCGCCGCACTGAAACACCGCTGGCAGCAGGCCGACTCGCTGGTCTGCGTCGGGCTGGACCCGGAGCCGTCGAAGTTCCCGGCGCGGTTCGCCGGCGACGAAGACGCGGTGTTCCACTTCTGCCGCGACATCGTCGATGCCACCGCCGAGCAGGTGTGCTGCTTCAAGCCCCAGATCGCGCATTTCGCCGCCCTCGGCGCCGAAAGCGCGCTGACGCGCCTGGTCGCGCACATCCATGCGCACCACCCCGGCATCCCCGTGATCCTGGACAGCAAGCGCGGCGACATCGGCAGCACCGCCCGTCACTACGCGGACGAGGCCTTCGTGCGCCATGACGCCGATGCCGTCACCGTGAACCCCTACCTGGGCCGCGATTCGGTACAGCCCTTCCTCGACCATGCCGACAAGGGCGTGGTCGTCCTGTGCCGGACCTCCAACCCGGGCGCCGGCGACCTGCAGGACCTCATGGTCGAGGGCCGTCCGCTGTACCAGCACGTCGCCGAAACCGTCGCCCGCGACTGGAACGGCAACGGCAACTGCGCCCTGGTGGTCGGCGCGACCTGGCCCGGACAACTGCGCGAAGTACGCGCGATCGTCGGCGACGCCATCCCGTTCCTCGTTCCCGGTGTCGGCGCCCAGGGCGGCGACGCCGCGGCGGTGGTCACGAACGCGCGCAACGCCGAGGGCAGCGGCCTGATCGTCAGCAGCTCGCGCGCGGTCCTGTATGCCTCCAGTAGCGACGATTACGCCGAAGCCGCCGCGAAGGCCGCCCGGGACCTGCGCGAAACCCTGAACGCACACCGCCGATAGGCTTCCCTGCCGCCGGCGCGCCGCACGTCCCACCAGGCCTCATTCCAGCCCCGATGCCGGCCGGTCGCGCTCCGTAGGATGGGTAGAGCAAAGCGAAACCCATCGTCTCCGCACGGTGACGCGAGGCGGCCCACGTCCCGCCGACAGCCAGCGCGGACGCCGCGACGCCGGATCAGCGCAGCAGCGCGCGCATCACGGCGACGGGGAAGCGCAGCCAGATCGTCGCGAACACGGCCGCGCGCATCGCCAGGCCACGGCGCGGCGCCTCGAAGGTCTTGAAGTAGCGCCACAGGCCCCGGTGCTTGTGCCATTCGACGAAGACAGGCCGGCTGCGGCTGGACACGCCGCGCACGTGGACGACGCTGACGCGGTTGGCCACGGCGAGGCTGGCGCCCGCCTCGCGCGCGCGACGGCACAGGTCCAGGTCCTCGGCGTGCAGGCGGTAGCGCTCGTCGAAGCCACCGATGCGTTCGAACAGCGACCGGGGCATCAGCATGAGGGCGCCCGATACCACCTCCACCGGCTGCAGCTCCATGGTGTCGTCGGGCGCCAGGGCCATGGCGTGCGCGGTGCTGCGCAGGCCCTGCCCGCTGAGCAGGCCGCGCAGCATCGCCGCGAAATCGGGATCGCGCCGACGCGAGGCGGCATCTCGTTGGCCCGCCTCGTCCACCAGGTCGGCGCCGAGCAGCGGTTCGTGCCGGGTCGCGGCCAGCGCGCGCAGGCGCGCGAGGGCGTCGGGTTCCGGCAGGCAGTCGGGATTGACGAAGGCCAGCCAGGGCTCGTGGCTGTCGGCCGCGCCCTGGTTGCAGGCCACCGCGAAGCCGGGGTTGTCGGGATTGGCGATGAACCGCACGCGCGGGTCCTGCAGCGCGTGGCGCTGGAGGATGTCGACGGTGCCGTCGTCCGAGCCATTGTCGACGACGCGGATTTCCACCACGCCAACGGCCCGCCGGAGGCGCAGCAGGCACTCGTCGATGGTCTCGATGCTGCGATACGTCACCACGATCACGGCGATGCCGGCCTCGACCCTGGGCGTGCTCATGAGTGGGCGGCCCCGGGCGTCGACCCTTCTGCGTCACCTGCGCGCGCGCCTTCGGGATCGGCCGCGGGGACCGGGTCGTCCCAAAACAGGTCGCGTTGCGGATCGGGCGGGCCGAGCTCCGCGAGCAGGGTCTCGAGGCGGGCCCGCGGCTCGCGCAGCGGATCGCGCATCAGGAAGTTCGCCAGGCGCGCGTGCCAGCCCGGCCAGCGTACCGCCAGGCGCTCCATGTCGCCCTCGAACGGCTGGCCTTCGCGACCGCGCAGCACGAAGGCGTTGTCGCACAGCACATTGCGCCAACCCAGCCCTGCCAGGCGCAGCGACAGGTCGACCAGGGCGGCATACCAGGCGCCGTAGCTGCTGGTGTCCAGGCCGCCCGCGCGGCTGCGCGCGGTCCCGCGCAGGATGACCGCGTGGCAGACCGCCGCCGGCAGCTCGGGGCACAGCGCCGGCATCGCGGCCGCGGCACGCGACAACGCGTCCGGGTCGTGGGTGGGCAGATTGATCTCGCCGATGCGGGGCCAGGCCGCGGCCTCGCCGGCATTGCACCAGGGCGTGGCGGTGGCGACCGAGCCGTCGGCGCGCAGGCAGGCCACCAGTCGCGGCAGCCAGCCCGCCGTGGGGCGGACATCGGGCGCCAGCACGACGACGTCGGCGTCGCCGCATGCCGCCAGCACCTCGTCCAGGTGGGCGACTTCGCCGATGCTCCTCTGGCGCCGGGTGTAGTCGGCCTGCAGCCGGGTGCGCGCCATCCAGCGCTCGATCACCGCATAGCCGCGCGGCCCGACCTGGGCGTCGTCGGCCAGCCATACCCGGGTATCGACGGACGTGTGGGCTTCCAGGGCGCCCAGGCAGGCGTCCAGTGCGGCATCGTCCGCGCCCACCGGCACGACGACGATGGGCGACTCAGCCATGTGCGGGTCCGCGCTGGCGGACGGGGCGTTCGGGCATCAGTTCTTCGGGGCGCGGTTGAGCGGCTCCAGCGCTCGGAAACGACGTCCATACTCGTCGGTGAGGGTACGGGCTTCCTGCGGATTGCGCACGATCTTCGGGGTGATGAGGATGATGGTTTCCTCGCGGCCCGAACTGGACGTCTGCCGACCGAAGAGGCCCCCGATCACCGGTATGCGGCTGAGCCCCGGCAAGCCACTGGAGCCCCGCTGGGTACCTTCGCTGATCAGGCCGGCCAGCAGCACGGTCTCGCCGCTCTGCACCGCCGCCTGCGTCTTCAGCTTGCGGGTGTCGATGCGCACGTTGCCGTTGTCGTCCGGCGTGTCGCCCGGCGCGCTGATCTCCTGCACGATGTCGAGGAACACCATGCCGTCCTTGGTGATGCGCGGGCGGACCTTGAGGATGGTGCCGGTTTCCAGGTACTGGACCTGGCTGATGGTGTCGCCCACGCCGACGTTCGGATTGACCGTCACCGAGGAGATCGGGATCCGCGCGCCGACGTTGAAGGTCGCTTCGGTGTTGTTGCGCACGAACAGCGACGGCGACTGCAGCATCTGCACGTCGCTCACCTCATCCAGGGCGCTGATGACCGCGGCGGCATTGGTGCCGAGGAAGGTCCAGCCCAGTCCCGTGTTGGTCACCTTGCCCGCGAGGTCGCCCCAGATGCCACGCCCCAGGGCACTCGGAAGCCCGGCACCGCCGCTCGCCACGCTGGCATTGACCGCCTGTTCGAAGTACCAGTTGACGCCATAGCTCAGCTCGCCGGACAGCGTCACCGTCGCGATCTGCGCTTCGATGTGCACCTGCATCGGCATCACGTCGAGCCGCTCGATCACGTCCTTGATGGATTTCCAGGCCGCCGGCGAGCCGCGCACCAGCAGCGAATTGGTTTCGGCCACCGCCGACACGCCGACCCGCGCACCCTGGACCTCGAGGGTGACGCTGCCGTTGCCGCCGCCCTGCCGCTGCTCCAGCGACATGCCGCCGATATCGCTGCCGCCGCCCATGTCGCCACCGCCCTTGCCGCCGATGTTGGCGACGCTGCCGCCATCGGTATCCTGCAGTTCGACCGGATCCAGTCCCGGCATCAGCGAGGGCGAGCCGCCGTTGCGGCCACCGCCCCGGCTGCTGTTGCCGAACACTTCCGAGAGGCGCTCGGCCAGCTCGCCGGCGTCGATGTACTTGAGCTCGTAGGTGAACAGGCGCATGTCGCCGCCGGCGCTGTCGATGCGCTCCAGCCAGGCCTGGATGTCGTCCAGGTACTCGGCCTGCGGGGTGATCACCAGCACCGCATTGGCGCCGTCCAGCGGCATGAAGCGGAACATGCCCGCCACCGGGGAATTGCTCTGCTCGCCGAACACCTTCTCCAGGTCCGCGACCACGGCGCTGGCCTTGCCGGACTGGATCGGGAACACGCCCACGGACATGCCCGACAGCCAGTCGACGTCGAATATCTGGATGGTGCGCAGGTAGTTCTCGAGTTCGGCGCGGGTGCCGGCGATGCTGATGACGTTGCGCGACGGATCGGTGGACACGATCGCGTTCGGGCGCGCATACGGTTCCAGGACCTTCTTCATTTCCTCCGCCGAGATGTAGCGCAACGGGACCGCGCGCACCTCGAAACCGCGCGCCGACGTGGCGCTGCCGGTTCGCGGCGCGACGTTCCCCGCCACCGCCTGGTCGGCCGGGACGATGTTGTAGCGGCCGTCGGCATAGACCATCCGGGCGTTGTTCCAGCCCAGCACCATCTCCAGGAGGCTCATCGCATTCGCGGGGCTGACCGCCTTGGGCGTGGCCAGGGTCACGGTGCCCTGCACGCCCGGCGCGATGACGTAGTTCTGTCCGAGCATGTCGCCGAGGATCGCCTTGACCACGGCGTGCAGCGACTCGCCTTCGAAATTGAAGGTCGCCTCGCCCGTCGTGCCCCCCAGGTTGGGTGGCGGCGCGGCGGCGGCGGCCTGGTTGAGGACCTGGCCGGTGCCGCGGCGGATCTGCGCCTGCGGACCGGTCTCGTCGCCCTCCAGCGGTTCGGCGGAGACGCCTGCCTGGCCAGTGGCGGTGGCGCCCCCCTGGGGCTGGGCGGCCTGCTGGCGCATGTCGCCTTCGCGGCTCACCCGCGGCACGGGCGACGAGGCACAGGCGTTGAGCACGGCGACGATGGCGGTGGCCAGCAGCAGTTGCCGGGTCGCGCCACTGACGCGGTCGCCAAGGGACACGGACCGTGGGGAGGCGGGGGACACGGCGACCCGGGGGTCGCGAAGCTCGGGGCATGGATTCATTGCAGGCACTCTACCGGCTCTCGGCGGGCGGGTTGGGTGGCGGGGACGACGGCGGATCCGGGGGCATCGGCTGTCGGGGCGGGGTCTCGCGGTTCTGGGCCTGTTCGCGCAACGCGGCGCGGCGCGCCTGGATGCGCTGGCGGATCGCCTCCATCTGCGATTCGGGCGTCATCGCCGGCTTGGCTTCGGGGTCGGGCTTGCCTCCGTCGGCCTCGACCACCTCCTCCGGTGGCGCGTCGCGTGGCGGCTCCGGCATGCCCGGCGGCGCGCCCGACGCCGACCCCATGGCCGTCGGCGAGGCGCCGCCTTCGCCGTCGTACACGCGAAGCGCCATGTTGCGGCGGCCTTCGGGCCCTTCGAAGACGGCCGAACGCGCGGCCAGTTCGACCAGCCGCCAGGCCGGATGCGACTCCGGGGCCTCGTCCAGCTTGACCCGGACGGACTCGCTGCCATCGGCCGGCTGGATGATCGCCATCTTCAGCCGGGGAGTGATGAGCACGCTGGTCAGCACATAGTCGAAGCTGCTGTCCTCGGCCTCGCCGTCGTCGTTGCGCAGGGTGAAAGGCCGGGGCTTGCGGTCACTGCTGAACAGGGGGCGCGCGTATATTTCCGCGTACTGGTCCATCGGTCCGAGCTGCCGCGCGGTGGCGGGGGGCACGGGAGGCAGCGGCTGGCGCAGGTCTTCGTCCGCCTTGATCGGCCCCACGTGGCCGCCCATGCCGACGGCGGCGAGCAGCAGGGCGATCACCGCCCAGGCCGCGACGGCCGCCAGCAGCCAGGTGCGGGGGCCCGCGTTATCGAGGCGCATCGATGCCTCCCTTACCGCTGGGGACGAGGTAGCCGTAGAGGTCGAAGGTCACGTCCTGCCCGCCTTCGCCGCTGTCGCTGCCCGTGCCGGGCGCGAAATAGCGCCGCTGGACGAGGATGTTGAGGTTGCCGACGAACAGGCGCGGCGAACCGCTCTCGAGGGCGTGCAGCACCGCCGCGGTCTCGCGGCTGCCGCAGCTCAGGCGGACCTGCACGGTCACGCGGGTATAGGGCTCTCGGTTGCTGGGCTCCAGCGGCGAGCGGTTGACGATGCCGCAGCTCCGGTTGCCCGGGCTGGCATCGCTCACCACCCGTTCCAGGCGCTGGATGAGCGCGGCGGTGGCCAGTTCGGGGTTGGACTCGGTCATGAAGCCGGGATGGCTGGCCTGCAGCTCGGTGAGCTCGGCCAGTCGCGCGTCCACCTCCGGTTCCTGCTCCAGCTGCAGCCGCAACCGCAGTTCGCGCTGCTGGAGCGCCTGGATGCGTTCGCCCACCTCCGTCATCGGTACGGTCCACCAGGGATGCACCAGCAGGAAATAGGCCAGTACCAGCAGTGCCACCAGCAAACCCAGCGCCAGCCAGCGATCGCGCTTATCGGGCGTCATCGTCGGCCTCCTGTTTCACCGGGGCGGGTGGGTCGACCGGCGGCTGGGTGGGCGCGCCAGCCGGTCGCGCCTCGTCGGCGGGGGGCGCCGCGGCCGCGGGGGCCGGCGCGGTGTTCTCGAGTTCGGCGGTCAGGGTGAACCGGTCGCGGCCACTGGTCGGATCGGGCTGCAAGGCGCCAGCCAGCGCGGGCGAACGCCAGTACGGCGCCCCCTGCAGGCGGCTGATCAGGGCCGGCGCTTCGCTGCTCAGGCCGATCAGCATCATCCGCTGGTCTTCCAGCGAGAGCTTCTCGAGATACGTGTTGTCGGGCAGACGGCGGGTCAGTTCATCGATCACTTCGACCGAGGTCGGGCGCTTGGCGCGAACGCTGTCGAGGAATGCCTGCCCCTCGATCAGCGAGACCAGTCTCTGGCGCTTTTCCGCGGCCTGGCGTCCGGCCGCCGCCTGTTCCGCGATCCGCGCTTCGAAGCGATCCGCGGCGGCGCGGCGGTTCTGCAGCACCTGCCACAGCATCAGGCCGCAGGCCAGCACGGCGACGGCCGCCAGGCCCCAGTTCCAGATCCGCCAGGGATCGCGCTGCTGGCGACGCTGTCCGGGCGGCAGCAGGTTGACCCCGATCGGACGTCCGTCCTCGCCGGACACGTCGATACCGGCAAGGCCCTCGGCCAGGGCACCCAGCGATGCCTGCTGCGGTGCCAGGGCGTTGCGCGGCACCACCACCAGTTCGACGTCGAGCTGGCCATCGCGCTCGCGTCGCCCGACCAGGCGCGCGTCGTAGACGACGTCGGCGGCGTCGAACGGGGTCTGGCGGTCGACCTCGAATCCCACCACGTCGCGCAGCCGATCGGCCGCGGCCGCGGGCAGGGCGATGCGGCGGCGCAGGCAACTCGATGCCGGCAGCAGCAGCCAGCGCGGCAACTCGGCGATGCGTGGCGCGAGCAGGCGGGCCAGCGGGTCGGTTTCGCCCGGCAGGGGCGGCACGGTCGCGGCGTCCGTGCCCGTCTGGAGCGGGATGCGGCCCAGCTCGAGCAGGCCATCGCCCTGCTGGCGCGCGAGCACGATCCCGTCGCCGGCGACCTGCAGCATCAGGCGGCCACGACCCACGCCCAGGGCGCGTCGCATCGACGCCGGCAACCAGGCCGCCAGGCCCTGGCCCCACCAGACCAGAAAGCGGCCCGCACCCGGCCACAGCCGGGCCCTGAGTGGCCCAAGGCGGTCTCGCAGTCCTGTCATCGCGGTGAAACTCCCTCCTCCCAGCGCAACACGGTGTAGGCCATGCCCGGTACGGCGCTCCCCCCTGCCCGGACCACGGCCCGCACCACCGTCTCGCGGCCATCCGTCAGCCGTGCGCGACTGTCGATACTATACGTTCCGCTCCGGCTGCCCACGAGCGACAGGCCGTCGGGCGTGGTGCCGAGCGGCAACCCGGTGACGGGGTCGACCTGGCGCCGCTGTTCGATGATCGCTTCGCCGTCCATACCCATCGCGGTCAACACCTCAGATGAAGCAAACGCAGCCTCCGGCCGCGCGAGGCCGCTGAAAACCGTGACGTGAGGCTCAATTCGAGCATAAATCTCGGGCGTGAAGCCCAGCACCTGCTCGAGCTCGGCCACGCTTTCGAACTCACCGTCCTTGGCGCCATAGGGGCGGCCGGCGGACGCGTAGTCCGGGTCCTCGGCGCCCCCGGTCACCTGGGTGAGGATGTCGAGGTCGCGCCAGTCCACGATCGCCGACGCCAGTTGCTCGGCTTCCTGCGGGTCGCTGCCCAGCACCTGCAACAGCCGGGCCAGCAGTCCCGCGTCGGCCTGGTTCAGGTCGACCTTGCCGTTCTCGTCGACGATGCGCACTTCGATGTCCGCCCCGCCGTACTGCCAGGGATGCGCCTGGCCATCCGGGCGCCACTGGCGCTTGGGATCGTTGAGGTCGACGCGGGTCATCGCATATTCGATGCCGGCGCGCGCGGCGTTCTCCGCGACCAGGCCACTCACCAGCACGCGGCCCTGCATCGCCTCGACCCGCGCGGCGAGCGCGAAGCCGCCGACCAGCGCGGTCAACAGGGTGATCAGCCACAGCACCAGCAACAGCGCGGCGCCGCGCGGACGGCGCGTGCGGAGGTTCCGGACGCGACCCATCACATCCCCCCCACGAACGCGCCGCCGGCGAGATTGCCCGCCTGCGGCAGGGACACCACCAGCGTCGGCCAGGCACGGCCATTGGCGTCGACCAGGCTGATCTCGACCAGCAGGGGCAATTGCTCGCTGGTCTCCCACCGGTCCATCCAGTCGGTCAGTTCGCCGTTGCCGTCCAGTGCCCGGTAGCGGAAGCGGGCGTCGGCCAGCTCGCCCACCAGCAGTTCGGGGGGTCGGGGCTCCAGGTCCTCGAAGGCCTGTCCGGCCTGCACCACCTGCAGGTCGAGCACGACGCGCTTGTGTTCGCCATCGCCTTCGATGCTGAAGCGGTGCAGGTAGGGTCCGCCCTGGCCCAGGTAATCGGGCAGGTCGGCGACGAATTCCATGCGCTCGGGTCCGCCGAGGAAGCGCATCGGCAGCGTGGTCTGCTCGTCCATGCCAAACGCGACCGGCCGCGCGGCGGCGATGCGCTTGCGCAGGAAGCCGAGCACGGCACGCTCGCGCTCCCCGCGCTGGGCCATCATCTCGCCGCGGTCCACGGTGCGGGTGGCCGCGGTCAGGGTCGCGAAGGCCAGGGCG
>JAUIJO010000119.1 GCA_030431185.1 Gammaproteobacteria bacterium
TCTGGAGCTGCGGCTGGGCCTGCTCGTTGAACACGCCGGGGGTGCCGGGGGCTTCGAAGGACACGTCCTTGGCGTAGATCTTCTCGATCGAGAAGGTCGGGCCGTTCTCGGTGGCGGCGTCGGCGGGCGCGGCGGCGCCGTTGTTCAGTTCTTCAGCCATTTCGGCAACTCCAGGAAAATAGATATTGATTGGATGTACGGATGCGGAAGTGTCGCATGTGCCCCATTCGGCCCTGGCTTGGCCCCGCCCCTGTCAGGGGAGGTTGGGGCCGGCCGGGCCGGTTGCAAGGGCGCTGGGCGGGATGGGCAGGGGGCCCGGCGCGCGATGGCCGCGAAAACGTGACCGCGCGCAATACCCCGGCGGCTCAGCGGCGACCCTTGACCAGGGGCAAGTCGGCCTGCTGCCAGGCCTGGACACCGCCTTCGAGCCAGTAAACCTGCTCGAAACCGGCTTTCTTCAGCCGCTGCGCGGCCCCCGCCGAGGCCGTGCCGTTGCGGCAGACCACGGCCACGGGCAGGGTCTTGACGCCCGCAAGCAGCTTGCTTTCGGGATCGAACTGGCTGGGTGAGACCGACTTGCTGCCGGCGATGTGGCCCTTCTCGAAATCGCCGCTGGAGGACAGGTCGACGACCAGCGCGTCCTCGCGGTTGATCAGCCCGGTCAGTTCCGCGGGCCGCAGGGCCTTGTAGCCCCTGAACAGGCGAGCCACCTCGGTGTAGACCAGGGCCACGGTGATGCCGGCAAGACCGAGCGAGAGGTAGATGTGGCGGCCGGCGAAGGCCAGCAGTTCTTCAAGGTTCACGGATGCATCCATGAAAGCGGGGCCGGGATTGTCGCCCAGCGCCGCCATGGGCGCAAAGAACGCGTGGCGCGGACCCTACTGCCCTTTCCAGAAATCCGGCATGCCGCTGGTCAACCACCACTGCTTGGTGTCCGCGTCGTATCGCCATTCCTCGCGATACTGGGCGGTCCGCTCGGCCATGGTGTGGCGGTTGATGACGCCGATCTCGATGTCGCGGGCGGCATACCCGCCCTTGAGGTCCGCCGTCGATGCGATCTCGCGATACGAGGAGATCTGCAGCTGCGCATAGCGCTCCAGCTCCAGCTCGGTCATCGGGTGCAGGTCGCGGTAGCCGGGGTCGACCCGGCTGAAGGCCCCTTCGAAGTCGCCCCAGCGGATGGAGCCGGCCCAGGCGTACTGCCGCTTCTGCAGCGAGTCGTTGACGGGGCCCAGGCTGTTCGCGCAACCGGCCAGCAGCAGGCCGGCGACGAACAGCACCAGCAGGCAGGCGACGGATCGGCGGGTCGGAAACGTTCTCATCGATACCCCAGGTGAAGGATGGCCCACGCATCGTACCGGTTCGCGCCCGGCGCGACAGCGGCGCCGGTCAGGGCTTGGCGATCGCGACGTAGCGGGCGGCGAACTCGGTCGCGCTGCCGCCTTCGGGCAGGCGCGCGTGGGCGACGATGGCGATGCGCGCGCGACCGCGGTTGCGCAGGGTGGCGACGAAGGTTTCCCAGTTGGCGCCGGGAGCGGCCTCGGCCTCCACGCGCAGGTCGGCGTACAGCGGCGCGAGATAGCCGATCTGGCTGTCGGCCACGAACACGTCCGCCTTGAGGCCGGCCCGCTCCAGGTGCAGCGACACCACGCCCCAGGAGGCCAGCGTCATCATCGAGGCCAGGCTGCCGCCGAATGCACAGCCCTTGTCGTTGACGTGGCGGGCCAGCGGGGCGCCCAGGCGCAGGCAATGGCCGTCGTAGCCGTCGATGCGGATGGCCATCGCCGCGACCGGCGGCATCGACTGGTAGTGCTCGGCAAGCCGGGCCAGGGCACCGTCGGGATCGAGCGGGGCGGAGGGCGGGCGCAGGGGATGGACGGACATCGGCTGGGAGGGCGGGGGTGGGCTGCGTGAGGGTACAGGCTTCTGGCGACGCGGGCCCCTGTACGACGGGGTATGGAACAAGCCCGATGCCGCCCGGCTGTGCCAAGCTTCCCGCATGGCCGCGTCCTTCATCGCCGACTGGCACCTGGTATCGCTGCGCCCGCAGGGGCGCCACGGCAGCCTGCGCGCGGCGGCGCGTCGCCACCGGGGCGGCGTGCTGGCCGTGTCGGGCTGCCGCATCGAAGCGCTCGACGACCCCGGGTCGCGGGCCGCGCTGGACAGCGCGCTCGCATGCGGGCTCGCAGTCTTCACGAGCCCCGCCGCGGTCGATGCCGCGGATGCCCTGCGCTCCCTGGCCGGGGTCACGGGCCTGCATGCCCTGGCGGTGGGCGCGGGCACCGCCGATGCCTTGCGGCGGCATGGGGTGGCACGGGTCACCCGGCCCTCGCGCATGGACAGCGAGGGCCTGCTCGGGCTGCCGGTGCTCGTCGACATCCCGGGCCACCGGCTGGGCCTGGTGACCGCCCCGGGGGGGCGCGGCGTGTTGCAGCCCGCGCTCGAGGCGCGCGGGGGCCAGGTGCTGCGTGCGAACGTGTACGCACGACGCCCGGTGCCGCCGTCGCCTCGCGCGGTGCGGGCGTTGCGCCAACTGGACGGGCCCGCCGTGGTCGCGGTCAGCAGCGCGGACGCCTTGGCGCACGTGCTGGAAGGACTGCCCACGGACGTGGCCGCCCGTCTGCGCGCCCTGCCCGCCGTGGCGAGCAGTGCCCGCCTGGCCGAACGGGCCCGGCAATCGGGTTTCGCCGAGGTCCAGGCCGCCGACGGCCCGCGTCCGGCGCAACTGGTGGGCGCGGCGATCCGCTTGCTGGGCGTCTGAGGCCGACGCTCGCCCGGCTGCGTGCCGGCCGCGCCGCGACGCGCCCTGCACGCGGTGAACAGGGGCTTCCGGTAGCATGCAGGTCTCCCCCTGTTCCGTGACGTGCCCCCGTGTCAGACCCCAGCCCTCCTGCCCCGAACTCCCATCGCCGTCGCGGCGGCGGCGGCTTGGCGCTGCTCTTCATCCTGCTCGTGGTCCTGCTTGCCGCGGGGTCCTACGGTTGGCGCCAATGGCAGGCGCGGGAAGCCCGGCAGGCAGCGGACGAACGTGCCGCGGTCGCCGATGCCGACCATCGCATCGAGGCACTCAACGAACGCCTCAACGCCCTGCGTTCGGACCAGAACGCACAGGCCCAGCGCCTGCAGCAGGCCGACGCGACCAACCGCGTGCTGAGGGACGAGTTGCTCGGCATCGGCCAGCGCGCGGCCCTGCTCGAGGACAGCGTCATGCAGCTCAACGACCCCGCCCGCACGGGGGTGCAGGCGATGCGGCTGGAAGAGGTCGAGCTGATGCTCATCCTCGGCGAACAGCGCCTGCGGGTGGCCGGCGACCTGCCCGGCGCGAAACGCAATTACGCGATGGCCGCCGATGCGCTGGACACCATCAAGGACGCGGCCAACCTCAACCTGCGCCAGTCGCTGATCCAGGAGCGGCAGGCGCTTGATGCGCTCGACGCCGACCCGCGCTCGCAGGCGCTGGCCGAGATCGCGGCCTTCTCCGGCAGCCTGGACCAGGCGCCGCCCGTCGACACCCGGCCTTCGACGTACAGCGAGGGGCCGTGGTGGAAACGCGCCTTCGCGAACATCTTCGACATCCAGCCGCGCGAACGCGTGGTCGCCGAGTCGCCCGCCGATCGCGCCGACGCCCTCGCCGCGCTGCAACTGGAGCTGACCCTTGCCCGGCTCGCGGCGGAGCGTCGCGACGGCGAGGCCTATCGCGCCGCGCTTGGACGCGCGGATGCCTGGCTCGGCCGCCTGTGGGCGCCGTCGAGCACGCTCGAGGACAAGCGCCAGGCGCTGGACGCCATCGCCGCGCGCCCGGTTTCACTGTCGATCCCCACCCTGGGCAGTACGCTGGAATTGCTGCGGCAGACGCGCGGCGCCCGCCAGGAGACCCCATGAACCTGTTCCGCAGCCTGTTGTTCTGGATCATCCTCGCCCTGGCCGGCGCGCTGGTCGCGCAGGTGCTGGCGCAGGATCCCGGCGAGGTCATCGTCAACTTCGCCGACTGGAGCTACCGCAAGTCGCTGTCCTACACACTGCTGCTGCTGATCGTCGCGATCATGCTGGCGTGGGTGCTGTGGCGCGTGCTCAGCGCACCGTTCGTGATGTTGCGCCGTCGTCGCAAGAAGGCGGCACGCATGCGGCTGATCGATGGCCTGGAGGCCGTGCACCGCGGCGACTGGAGCCGCGGCGAGAAGCTGCTCCTCGACGCCGCCCGCGACCGCGAGGTCGCCACCGTCGCGAGAATCGGCGCCGCGCATGCCGCCAGTGGGCGCGGCGACGCACGGGCGTCGCGGCAGCACCTCGAGCCCTTGTCGGGCCAGCACGCCGCTGCGCATGCCGTCGCCAGCGCCGAACTGGCCCTGGCCGAAGGACGCCCGGCCGATGCCTTGGCCGCACTCGACGCCCCCTCGGCACAGCCCTTGCCACCGCGTGGGCTGGCGCTTCGCGCCGATGCCCTGGCCACGCTGGGGCGTGCCGGCGATGCCTATGGCCTGTTGGGCGCACTGCGCCAGCAACAGGCCCTGCCGTCGGCGCGACTGGAGGCCCTTGAAGCGCGGTGGGCCGAAGCCGGCCTGCGCGAAGCGGCCGACGCCAATGTCCTCGCCGATCGCTGGGAAGCCCTGCCCAAGCCCCTGCGCAGCAATGCCGCCGCGGTCGCCGCCTATGCCGAACGCGCCGCCGCCTTGCGCTGGGAAGACGCCGCAGCGCGCAGCGTCGAACAGGCGCTGGATGCGCGCTGGAGCGACGATCTCGCCGGCCTGTACGGGCGCCTGCGGATCGGTCGCATCGACGACCGCCTCGCCAACGCCGAGCGCTGGCTGCAGGCGCATCCGGCCAGTCCCGGCCTGCTCCTCAGCCTGGCCCGCCTGCATCGGAGCAAGGGCCAGTGGTCGCAGGCCGAGGCCTACCTGCACCGCGCCCTCGCCCAGGGCGGCAACGCCGAGGCCTGGGAAGAACTCGGCCACGGCTTCGCCCAGGCCGGCGAGGACACCCGCGCCCGGCACTGCTACCAGAACGCCTTGCGCGTCGCCCGCGGCGAGGCGCCGGTGGACATCCCCGGACGCGACCTCAAGCAGAAGATCTACGACCAGGCCGCGATCGAGGAGCGCGACGAGCACGGCCTGCCGCGCCTGCGGGAGTAGCCGCGAGCGTCGCCAGTCTTGCGGTCCAGGCCCGCGCTGCCCGTCGGCATGTCCGGGCTTGCGGTCCGGGCGGGAATGGATTCCACTGGGCGCAGCCGGGTCGAGGCCCCGGAATGCGGATGCGATTCACCAGGAGAACGACATGCGGTTGGCAACGGCAGTGATCCTGACAGTGGCGTTTTCCGCCGCTTCGGCCCAGCAGTACGACGAGCAGGTATTCAACCAGGCCAGCGAGCTGGTCCCCTGGTGCAAGTCGGAGGCAGAGGCCCGCTACATCGCCAAGGGCATCACGCCCTTCCAGTGGACCGCTCGTTATTACGATCGCAGCAACGTGCTGTACGTGGAAGGCAAGCTCAGGGCGCACGGCGACGACGTACCCGTGACCTGCCGGGTGGCGCGGGGCGCGCGCGAACGCTATGCAACGGTGGAGATCGACGACCCCACGCTGTAAGCCCAGGAGGATGCGCGGGTGGCGCCTGCGGGAATGAACGCCGGCGACGCCGGCGCGCCACCTTGTCAGCGGTCGCGGATCGCCTCGTACAGCGCGACGGAGGTGCCGATGGCCCGGTCGTTCGTGATCGTCGCGAGTTCTTCGACCTCTCCCAGGTAGAGGCCGCCGGCGGCGAAGACGATCGTCGTGGGGCCGATCAAGACCTGTGGACCGACGATGCCCAGGGGCGCGGCGGGATCGAAGGAACTGTCCAGGGTCACTACGTAGCCCCCGACGGCCTTTGCACGCGGATCGTCGAAGACCATGCCCATCCCGCGCATGATCGCTTCATCTTCGACCGGGTCCTGGGGAAGTTCGCTGACCGTGATGCCCACGGTGAGCGATCCGCCCTTGACGGCTTCGAAGATGTTGTCGCTCCTGGTGCGCGGCGTCATCCATGTGCAGCCCACGCCGTAGATGGCCCCGTCGCGATGCTTGCCCTGGCCGCTTTCCGAATCGTCCACCGGCACCAGCCCATCCACCAGGCCACCCAGCAGCGATGCCATTTCATCGCAATCGGGCAGGGCTTCCAGGGAGGGTGCTTCCGGCGCAAGCCTCGTGGTGGCTTGCACCGCATCGGGCGAGTCCTTGCCGCAGGCGGTCATCGCGCAGGCGAGCAGCAGGGCGCTCCCGAGCCATCTGGCCCTCTTTTCCATCGTCCTTGTCATCCGTTCCATCCCTGATCGAAGCCAGACTGGTGCCCGCGCAGGATACGCGTCAGCGCTCGAGGATGGCCACCACGCCCATGCCGCCCGCCGTGCAGATCGAGACCAGGCAGCGACCGCCGCCGCGGGCCTTGAGCTCCTTGGCCGCGGTCGCGACGATGCGCGCGCCGGTGGCCGCGAACGGGTGCCCGGTCGCCAGCGATGAGCCGTTGGGATTGATCTTTTCCGGGTCGATCGCGCCCATCGCGCCATCCAGCCCGAGGCGGGTGCGGCAGTACTCCTCGCTCTCCCAGGCCTTCAGCGTGCACAGCACCTGGGCGGCGAACGCTTCGTGGATCTCGTAGATATCGAAGTCCTGCAGGGTCAGCCCGTTGCGCTTGA
The DNA here is from genome assembly GCA_030431185.1 of Gammaproteobacteria bacterium. Lineage (GTDB taxonomy): Bacteria > Pseudomonadota > Gammaproteobacteria > Xanthomonadales > Xanthomonadaceae > Marilutibacter. The sequence goes on from JAUIJO010000119.1 coordinate 6,666, forward strand.
GCATCTCCGGCACCGCCACGGTCGGCGCCATCAGCAGGCCCTCGCCATGCACGAAGTCGACAGCGGCCACCTGCGCGTCGCGCAGGTAGCACAGCACCTCGTGGCCGTTCGCCTGCGCCCACTCCTCGGAGGCCAGCAGGCAGGCCGAGGCCCCGTCGGTGAGCGGGGTGGAATTGGCCGCGGTCAGGGTGCCGCGACCCGAGACCTTGTCGAACGCCGGCTTCAGCGTGGCCAGCTTCTCCATCGTCGAATCGGGCCGGAGGATGTTGTCGCGCGAGACGCCGCGGAACGGCACCACCAGGTCGTCCATGAAACCGCGCTCGTACGCCGCCGCCAGCTTCTGGTGCGAGGACAGCGCCCAGGCGTCCTGCGCTTCGCGGCTGATGTTCCATTGCTTGGCCATGTCCTCGCAGTGCTGGCCCATGCTCTTGCCCGTGCGCGGCTCGGCGACGCCCGGGAACTCGGGCTTGAGTTCGCGCAGCGAGAAGCCCTTGAACGCGGCCAGCTTGCCCTTGAAGTCGCACGCGGCATTGGCCGCGAGCAGGCGCCGGCGCAGCGCCTTGCCGTAGACGATCGGCACGTCGGAGGTGGTGTCGGAACCGCCGCCGATGCCCGATTCGATCTGCCCGGTCGCGATCTTGTTGCCGACGGTGATGATGGAGTCCAGCGAGGTGCCGCAGGCACGCTGCAGGGTGAGGCCCGGCGTCAGCGGCGACAGGCCCGACGACAGCGCGGCCTCGCGGCCGAGGTTCCAGTCGCTGCTGTGCTTGATGACCGCGCCCATCGCCACTTCGCCGAGCTGCTTGCCATGCAGGCCGAACTTCTCGACCAGCGCGCCCAGCGTACGAACCGACATGCCTAGGTTGCCGACATCGGAATAGGCGCTGTTCTGGCGGCAGAACGGTATGCGGACGCCACCGAGTACGGCGACGGGACGGGTTTGGCGCATCGGGACACCTCTTGGAGCGAATGGACGGGCCGGAGGCACAGCATGCCTTTCACGGCGTGGGGGCATAATGAATATCGCGCATCGATGCCCCGGAAGCCCCAGGGCATCGGCGAGTGTAGCGCCGCCCCCCGCATCGACCAAACGGTACCGTATCCTCCGCCCATGACCGACGCCCACGACCCGATCCGCGACGCCGCCCTGGCCCCCCTGCACGTGCTCGGCGCACTGGCCCTGGAGCTGACGGCGGGCGCCGCGGTGACCCGCCATGCGCTGCCCCAGGGCGACGCGGGTGGGCTGGCCTCGTTGATCGCCGCCGACCTGGCCGGATTCGATCCGGACGCCGCGTCGCTCGACCTGGTCGTGGTCGGTGCGCATTACGATCCCGTCGAACTGCTTCGGCCGGGCTGGCCGCTCCACCGGGAGCTGGACGATCTCGCCGCGCGCGCGCCCCGCGACGGACACGAGGGGGGCCGGGTAATCGCCTTCGGCAGCCATGACGAACGCCTGCCCGGCGCGCTCACGCCCTCGCCCGACTACCCGGGTGGGACGCTGAGGCTGGTGCCGTTCGCGCTGTCGGGCGCACCCGGGCGGGTCGCCGAGGTCGGGGAGCGCTTCGAGACCACCCTGCTCGAGCAGGGCATGGCCGGTGCGGAAACCGCGCTGGAGGCGCAGGTGGCTTTCGGCGTGCGCGTCGAACACGCGCGTTACCTGACCATCCACGACCTCACCGCGATGACCTCGATGCAGTACGACCATGCAGGCCTGGGGCCGCTGTGGCCGCTACTGGAAACCGCGCTGCTCGAACCCGACGGCGAGGCCTGGCTGGACGCCGCCCCCGAACCGCTCGTGCATTACGTCGCCGGCGAGGCCCGCATCGCCCTGTTCCCGCCGCGCGCATGGCACGCGCGTTATGCCCCGGCGGAGCCCTGCGATACCGACGCGTGCCGCGAACGCCTGGAACGCCAGTACGAGCACTTCCAGGGCCGACAGCGGCAGTTCGCCGCGGTCCTGGGTGCGCATGGCATGGCGGTGAACTTCGTGCACTGCGAGGATGCCGCGCGGGCACGCGAAGACCTCGCCTGACGCCACTGCATGGGGCGCGGAAACGACGCCTCAGACGCAGGCTCGATAGAGTTGGACCATCAGGTTCAACAGGAAGTGGGCGACCATGCATGTCAGCAGCGATCCGGTGCGGATTCGAACCAGTCCCAAGTACAAACCGCTGATCAAGTAGTACCCGAACGTCAGCACCGTGGATTCCAGCGACCCGTTGTCGATCGCCTTGGGATGGAACAGGGTGAACGCGAGGCTGCTGATCCACAGCACTGCGCTCGGGCTGAACCACTTGCACAGCCATTCGAACGCCCAGCCCCGGAAGATCATCTCCTCGCATACCGGCGCAACCAACAAGGGCGTCAACAGGAAGAAGGGCCTCCAGTCCGCCGTCGAGCAGGCCTGGCTGAATGCGTTGCCGACGACTGCGCCCATGCCCCCCGCGAAATAGGGAAGCGTCAACGGAAGCACGAGCGCCGGAGCGAGCCAGGCCAGGTTGCGATACTTGAACAGGCGCCCCGGTCGGTAGACACGCCAACCACCGCCCCATGCAAGCAAAAGCAGGGCCAACAGGGCATAGCTGAAGTGATCGCCGACGAATACCAGCGGCAACCAGGCTGATGGGAACAGCGTGTACCCGGCTGTACTGTGCTCCGTGCTCCACGATACCCGCTTCTTTGAAGCGGGCTGATCACGCAGAAATCCTACAACGGTGACGGGATCCACTCCGCGGTACACGAGTGTGCATTTCATGCGTCTTCCGTACACTCGACCCGTGGACGGATGCTGGTCTGAAAGGCGCCTGCAGTCGTGAGCGACGATCCGC